>CANMZR010000173.1 GCA_947502375.1 Polyangiaceae bacterium | reverse complement strand
CCTTGTCCTTGTCCTTGTCCTTGTCCTTGTCCTTGTCCTTGTCCTTGTCCTTGTCCTTGTCCTTGTCCTTGTCCTCGTCCTTGTCCTTGTCCTTGTCCTTGTCCTCGTCCTTGTCCTTGTCCTTGTCCTTGTCCTTGTCCTTGTCCTTGTCCTTGTCCTTGTCCTTGTCCTTGTCCTCGTCCTTGTCCTTGTCCTTGTCCTTGTCCTTGTCCTCTTTCGGATCGTTTTTTTTCTTCTCTTCGTCGCGCTGTTTCTTTTCCTCGATACGCCGAAGAGCGATGGCGCGGTTCCAGGCGGCGTCGCGGCCGATAGCGTCGCCCGTGGCCTTCTCCGAGATCCCCGGTACGAGTTCGAGCGAGCGGTTGTAGTTCTTGACCGCCTCCTCGTAGTTTTTGCCCAAAAATTCCAGGTTTCCGACGAGGTAGGAGGCTCGCGCTCGGAGGCCCGCTGAGACCTCCGCATCGCTCGCAATGGCGAGAGCGATGATGCGGCCGCATTCGATCATGGCCGTTCGCTTGGGGTCGGGCTCAGGTTCCTTTCCGTCCGTTTGCGGCACGTCTTCCTCGCCGAAACGGCCCCCGAAACCTTCCGCCAACTGGAACAACGCGAAGCCAAGATCGAACGAGCCGTCCGGGCGCGAACGCACCTTGTCACTGAGAGCCAGTGACCCGGCATCGGTGCAGACCCCCGTTCCCAGGTAGCTGCTCAGCGTCTGCTGGGCGGCGTCGTAGTCCTTCGCTTTGAGTTGCACCAGTGCTTGTTCGACCAGCGGGGCCTTGCGCGTGAAGGGTTCGCGTGGGTTCCAGCCTCGGCGCATCGCCAAGAAAGCGCCTAATCCAAGAAGCAGCAAGATGGCGCTGCCCACCCAAACGCCAATCGGAACTCGACGCCACCCGGTTCGCCTCGCTCGCAGCTCAGCCATCACGACGCTCCTCCCTGAGGGCCCGCAAACCACGAGGACGCCTCGGCGGAGGGACTGGCCGCGTGAAAGTGCGCTTCGGCGCTTCAGGCCAGAAGGCTTCCAGTAAAAGCAGAAGGAGCGCCAGCGCCAGCGGATAGTGAAACACGTCCGCGTAGACGTTTTCCACGCGCTCACCGAGCTCGGTAACCATCTTTTTTCGCAGCGCCGCGGTGATCGTATCGATTCCCGTCGTGCCTTTTTCTGCGCGTACGAGCTGCCCGCCTCCCGCCGTCGCGATGTCCAGAAGCTGCTGCTCGCCCTCGGCGGACAGCGCGGTCGTCATCGCATGGCCGTCGGGCGTCGTTCGATAGCCTTGCACGGAGCCGTCCGGCGCGATCTCGGGGATCCGCTCGGGCGTCCGGCCGCCGATTTGAACGACGTGAACCGTGGTCTTTCCCTCGCCGAGCTGGCGCGCGACTTCGACCGGATTTCCCTCGAGATCTTCACCATCGGTCACGAGCACAACGACCCGCTCGTGCTCGGCCGAACGGGGGTCCCGCGCGAGCAAGTCACGCCCGTGGTTCAACGCTCGGGCGATGGCGGTCCCACCGACGGGCATGTCGTTTGGGCTGAGCTGCCGCAAGAACTGCGCAACCGCGGCCCCGTCGGCGGTGAGAGGGAAGCTCATCGCGTCACCGGCGAAGGCAACTGCGCCAAAACGCGCTCCACGCAGCGCTTTGACGAGCCGTTCGATCTCAATTTTTGCCCGAAAAATCCGCGAAGGCTGGACGTCTTGCGCAAACATGCTCTTCGAAAAGTCGAGCACGAGAACCACGTCGAGGTTCGTTCTCGGCACCAGTCGTTCGCCCTTGCCAAACTGCGGACGAGCGGCGGCAAAGAACGCCAACAACGTCGCCAAAACCAGGAGCACGCCCTTGTAACCCCGGCGTCGCGTCGCATCGAAGGTGAAGAGGCTCTTCACCTGGACGCTGTCGCCCAGAAGAGCGGTCGCGCGGCGCAAGCGATACCCGCCGACAATGAGTAAGCTCGCGACCACTGCCGCGATGCCGAGGCCGATCGGCAAAAAGTACCACGCACCGAACCGCATTCCGCCGAGGGTCACGGGAACCTCCGCAACAGCCACGCCCGAAGCAGGGCTTCGAGCGCCACCAGCAGCACCCCCGGAAAAACGAACAACGGGAAGAGCTCCTCGTGGTGCGCTACCGGGGCCTCGAAGCGGGTCCGTTCGAGCTGATTCAAAATGGCGTGCATGCTTTCTCGAAGCGCTTTGCCGTCGGTTGCGACGAAGTGTTTTCCGCCGGTTTTTGCTGCGATTTCGCCGAGCAGCTTCGGGTTCACGGGGACGACCCGCTTCTCGTAGATAGGTTGTCCGAACGGGTCCGTGCCCACCTGAATCTCGGCGGCCTCGCCGTTGCCAATCTGGACGGCGTACACTTTCGCGCCAACCCGGCTCGCTTCACGCATCGCCTCCTCTGGCGAGTATTTTCCCGCGTTGCTGTCCCCGTCGGTCAACAGGATGACGACCTTGCTGCGGGCATCGGATAGTTCGAGTCGTGCCACTGCCGTTCCAAGCGCGTCGCCGATCGCCGTGCGTGAGCCGTCGATGACATCGAGCCGCAGTTGCCCGATGAGCTTCGACAAGAGTTGGTAGTCGAGCGTCGGGGGCGAAAGGATGTAGGCCTCCTTTCCGAAAACGATGGCACCGATCCGGTCGGAGCGACGCCGCGCGATGAAGTCTTGCACGACGATTTTTGCGGTGTCGATTCTGGAGGGGCGAATGGCCGAGGCCTTGTTCCGGTAGCCTGGCGGCAAGTCGCGCGGGTCGCCGTCGAGGATGGCGGCCATCGAATGGGACAGATCGATAGCGAGCACGATGTCGATGCCTTCGTCTTCTGCCGCCTGATTTCCAAGCACGGCGACCGGCCGAGCGAGCGCGAGAAGGAACATCGCGATGGACACCGTTCGCAGCACACCAGGCACGTCACGCAGTCGAGTGCGCCAGCCCGGGGGTGCGTCCGCGAGGGGTTTGACGGTGCCCATGCGCAGTCGCGGGCGTCGACGATCTTGTCCGAAAGTGCCCCACCACCAAAGGACGGGCAAGCTCGCGAAGCCGAAGAGAACCCACCGTTCTTCCCACGCGACGCCGCGCCATTCGGCGCCTCGCGCGAGGGCTGGCTGGAGGAGCGCGAGTGCAAAAAAAACGAGAGTGAGCGCGACCGAACCCAGGACACGCCACGCTTTGCTGCGCGTCCGCACCGCGCGTCGTAGCGACACCGCGATGGGCCGACGAGGCAAACCAGGCGAGCTCACGTGGGCCCCTCCGAGCGCTTCGAGCGAGTCGGAATGGTGCTACGAACGATGGTGTCAGCGCGCGCCAAAATCAGCGCACAATCCTCGAACCCGGGCGTGAACTTCGCAAACTTTACAAGGTCGGTGTCGTCGAGGAACCCCTCGACGGCGTTCCGATCCACGAAGGTGGGATCGATTCGTTTGAGGAGCCCTCGGATCTCCGAGGTCGTCGACTCGAGGCCGTCGAAACCGAAGCGGTCTCCGAGGTAGCGACGCACGCAATTGTTGACGCGATCGGCGAACTCGTCGAGTTGCTCGTCCTCGAGAAGGCGTGAGTGGCGGATGGCGGCAAGCTCCTCGAGTGCCGTTACCCACGGGGGAATGCGCGGAGCGGGGGGCAAAACCTTCGGCCTTCGATCCCACCGGGTAGCCAGCCACGCGCCGAGTGCTGCGAGCACGATGGCGGCGGCGATGACCCACGCCACTTGCTTGGCGAGGACCCACTCTTCGAGTTGCGAGCGGGGCGGATCGTTCGGACGAACGGCGGGCTGCGATTCGTTGGCGATGGGATCTTCGATGGTCACCGCCATGCCCGGGGTGCAGACCGTCATCACCTGTCCGTTCGCGCGCCCGACCGCGACCGGCAACGGCGGCAAGCGCAAGATTTGTCGGCCCGGTTTGTCCGGTAACGCAATGAAAGGCAGGCTGAGAGTGGTCGTCAGCAGTTTCTTCGCGCCGTTCTCGACTTCCGCATCCTTGGGTCGATCGATGATGGGCTGGGAGCCTCCGGTTGTTTCGGGAACGTGAAAGTGCGCCGCTTCGATGGCGCGCATCGCATCGCTTCCTCGGTCGATCCGAAAGCCCGCCGGGAGGACCGTTTCGCCGCGGCCGTGCGTGACCGTGACGAGCAACCGAAGCTCGTAGCCGCTGGTTCCATTCGGCGGAAAACGCACCTCGAGGTTCGGCCGAATGGCCCCTTCGGGAAGGTAGTCCACGCAGGAGGACCAGGTTTTTTCCGGTGTGGCGGATGCACTCGCGGCGGGACTTTGCGCGCTTTGGGGCTCGGGCGGCGCACTCGCGGCGGGACTTGGTGCGCCTTGGGGTTCGGGCGGCGCACTCGCGGCGGGACGTTGCGCGCTTTGAGCAGCACTCGCGGCGGGACCTGGCGCGCCTTGGGGCTCGGGCGGCGCAGCTGCGACGAGGCGTGCGCTTGCCAGCAAACCCACGGTGGCGATGAACAACGCCGTCTTCGCGCCCCATGAGCTCATCGGGTTCCCATCCGTCTCGCCCGCTTCGCGAAGAGCTCCCGAAGCGGGCGCACGTAGTCGCTGTCGGTACGCACGATGACGCGGTCGAGTGACAGTTTCCGAAAGACCCGCTCGCGCTCCGCTCGCAGTTCCTTCATCGATTCGCTGAAGCGTTTACGCACCTGCGGATCGCCCGTGTCCACGAGCACCTCTTCGCCGGTTTCGAGATCTTCCACGGAGGCGATCCCCACATCCGGGAGCTCTTCGTCCCGTGGGTCGATGAGCATCACGGGAATGACATCGTGCTTCGCCGCGGCCAGCGCGAGGGCCCGCTCGTAGCCCTCGGCCACGAAATCGCTGATGACAAAGGCTACGCTTCGTCGCTTGCACACCTTCACGAGCGTCTGCAATGCGAGCTCGAGATCCGTTCCGAGATACGCCGGCGTGAAGTCGAGGATTTCTCGAATCACGCGCATCACGTGCTTTTCGCCCTTCTTTGGCGGCACCATTTTTTCGATGACTTCCGTCGCCAGGATAAGTCCAACGTTGTCGTTGTTCTTGATGGCGCTAAAGGCGCAGAGTGCCGCCACCTCGGCCGCCAGCCTGGATTTGCTCGAGCGCACCGTGCCCCAGTCTTCGCTCGCCGAAACGTCGACGACGAGCATCACCGTCATTTCGCGTTCCTCCGTGAAGACCTTCACGAAGGCGTCGCTCATTCGCGCCGACACGTTCCAGTCGATGAAACGCACGTCGTCGCCCGGCGAGTACGCGCGTACTTCCCGAAAGCTCAGGCCCTGCCCCTTGAAGACGGAGTGGTAACTGCCAGCGAGCTGCTCATCCGCTAGCCGCGAAGTACGCAGCTCGATGGAGCGCAGCTGTTTTAGCAGCTCGGCCGGAGAATTCGAACGACCCAAGCGACGGCCCTCAGGGAACTTCTACCACCTCGAACACGCGCTTCACGATGTCTTCGGCGCGTACCTCCTCGGCCTCAGCCTCGTACGTGAGTACGACGCGATGGCGGAGCACGTCCGGCCCAATGGCCTTGACGTCCTCGGGAGTCACGTAGCCGCGATGCCTCAAGAACGCGTGGGCTCGCGCCGCTTGTGCGAGGGCGATCGAGGCACGTGGACTTGCGCCGAGTTCGATGAGTCCGGCAAGTTCGGTGAGGCCACGCTGTTTGGGTTCGCGCGTGGCAAACACCACATCGACGATGTAGTTCTTCACCCGGTCGTCGATGTAGACGTCCTTGGTGGCTCGGGCTGCGGTGCGGATCTGCTCGATGTCTGCACAGTGTCGCACTTCTTGTTCGAGGGGGCTCGTCGCGCGTTCGATGATCTCGCGCTCTTCTTCGCGAGTCGGGTAGCCGACTCTGACCATCATCATGAAGCGGTCGATCTGCGCCTCGGGAAGGCGGTAGGTGCCCTCCTGCTCGATCGGATTCTGAGTGGCCATCACGATGAATGGCTTCGGCAGGCTGTACGTCGTTTCGCCGATCGTGACCTGGCGCTCTTGCATGGCCTCGAGCAGTGCGCTCTGAACTTTGGCCGGGGCGCGGTTGATCTCATCGGCCAGCACGAGGTTCGCGAAGATCGGGCCGAGCTTCGAAGTGAACTCGCCTTTCTGATGGTTGTAAATGACCGTGCCTATCACGTCGGCCGGGAGCAGATCTGGCGTGAACTGGACGCGCGCAAACTCGGCATCGATGACGTCACAGAGCGTCCGGACCGTCAGTGTTTTTGCTAGGCCCGGCACGCCTTCGAGCAGCACGTGACCGCCCGTCAAGAGGCCTATCAAGATGCGCTCGATCATGTAGGTCTGGCCTACGATGACCTTGCCGACCTCGCGGATCAGGTCGTCGACAAACGCACTTTCTCTGGCAACGAACTCATTCAATGCTCGAACGTCTTGCATGGTGGCTCGGGGCTTTTAGCCCAGTTGGAGGGGTGGAGACAATTCATGCCGCTCGAATATTCCGTCAAGTGCGTTTGGGGCACCGCCAAGGGTCTGTTTTCGGTGGCCCTACGGGTGCCGACGAAAGTGCACGCAGTTCGAGGCTTCTCGGAGTATGAACCGCGCATGAAGGACGACGGACGCCTGAAAAGCCTCGGGATCCTCTTGGCCATGGTCGCCGTGATTGTCGCGTTTTTCTTGATGTTTCAGCGCAAGCCAGCGCCGATTGTGATCCGGCCTGTCGCTGTGTCGACGGCCTCCTCCCATCACCACGAGGCGCCGCTACCGCCGGTTCCGGCCCTACCGGCGCCCGGCGTGAGTTCGAGCGGGACCGCTACTTCGAGCAAGTAGCTGGGCAGGCCACTTCGGCAGCCACGCAGAGGCCACAGGTCGCGTCGCAGCAGTACTCGGCGCCGTTGCACGACACCGGGCCGCAAGGAGCTGTGCCGGCTCCGCCAGACTCCACATCCCCCGCACAGGCGGCGAGAGAAAGGCTTCCGAAGGCGAGAGCGACGACCCACCGAGCGCGACGTGAGAGCATCTTGAAACATTAGCTCAGCGGTGGCGGCGAGGGAAATGCCGCGCAGCTTGGTTCAGAATAAGCCCATTTTCGGGGGCTAGGCGGCTCGGCGCTCCCTTCGGTGAGCCTTGCGGCCAAGCGTCGATGGGGAGGCACCTCGACGCGCAAGGCTCATGGTATCGAGGCGGGTCAGGCCGCGCTGTGGTCGCGG
The DNA here is from genome assembly GCA_947502375.1 of Polyangiaceae bacterium. Taxonomy (GTDB): domain Bacteria; phylum Myxococcota_A; class Polyangia; order Polyangiales; family Polyangiaceae; genus SYFR01. The sequence goes on along the minus strand of CANMZR010000173.1, from coordinate 2,437 downwards.
AGCTTCGGGTCCCAGATCGTCGAGCGGTCGCGCCCGCCGCGTTTCGAGACATAAAGCGCGTCATCGGCGGATTTGAAGAGCTCATCCCAGGTTCGTCCGAAACCCGGAAAAGTAGCGATGCCGATGGAGCAGGTGCAGTGCACTTCCTCCCCGTTCGCGTGGAACGTCGTGCGCTTGAATTCATCGCGGATCCGCTCCGCGAGCAAGAGCGCGCCGTCCGCGTCGGTCTGTTCACAGATGGTCACGAATTCTTCGCCGCCGAAGCGCGCCACCGCATCCGTCACGCGCTTTTCGCGCTGGTGTACCTGGGCCAGGGCCTTGATGACCACGTCGCCGACATCGTGTCCGTAGGTGTCGTTCACGCGCTTGAAGTGGTCGATGTCGCAGATGAGCACGCTGAGCGGGCGCCCGAACCGTCGAGCGCCGGAGAGCTTCTGTTCGGCGGCGGTCAGCATCGCCCGCTTGTTGAGCAGCCCGGTCAGACCATCCGTTGTCGCCTGCTCCTCGAGTCTGCGAACCATGCGGGCGTTGGAGAGGGAGACCGCGAGGTGGCTCGCAAGCACGTCGAGGAGCCCTCGTGCGGCCTCGTCGAAAGCCTGCGGAGTGTTCGAGCCGAGGACCAGCGTCCCGAAGGGTTCGTCGTGAACCACGAGCGGCAAGACAAGCAGCGACGGCATGTCCGGAGGCGCGAGGTCCCGCGCGAAAACCATCTGATGGGTCGGGTCGTACTCGCCTCGATAGGGCAGGGGGTGCCGGTTTTGAAGGGCCATCGAGACGAGGCCCGCGTTGCTTGGGAAGCGGCGTCCTTCGAGTTTTGTGGCGAGTCCTCCGCGCACCGCGCGAATGAGGTGGCTCTGATCGTTCGGCTCGAACGACGTGAAGGCCGCAAAATTCACGGCCGCTATCTCGCTGGCGCTGGAGACTCCGGCTTCGACGACATCTTCTTCTGAGGTCGCGCTGCCGAGGCGCTCCGCCGCGCGGTAGAGCTTGCCTTGTTCGACGCGGGTTCGTTCGAGTTGCAAAAACACGCGCTCGTTTTCAATCGCGCGCGCGGCGAAGCGTGCCGCCTGTTCGCAGAGTTCCTCTTCTTCGGGACGGAAGGCCTTCGATTCGCGCCGGTCCACGACGAGCACGCCGCGCAATTGGCCGTGCTCGAAGACCGGGACGCCGCACACGGTCTGCACCGGGCAGCCATTCGCGTAGTAGGGCAAAACGAAGGAAGGCTTCAGATCGCTGAGGCTCACTGGTGTGCGTTGCGATAGGACCGCGCCGAGGATGCCATCGCGCGCGGAGAAGGGTCCTTCGGAGAGCTCCTGATCGTCGCCGTCCGACACAAGCTCGCTCACCCGCAGCTGCGTACCGCTCTCGTTCAGCCATAAAAGAATTGCCGTGTGAACGCCCAGGCACTCGCGCAACAGCCGAAGCGCGAACAGCACGGAAAGCTGGATCTCTTCGACCCCCGAACGAAACAGCCGCTCGTCTTCGCGACCGCCTTCGGGCTCACTGGCTGCGACGGGGCGCAGGAGCCGGTAATTGCGTGCTTCCTCGAGAATTCGCTCGCGTTCAGCGAACAACTCGGAGCGCGAAGCGTTCCGGAGGCGCGCTATCTCGAGCCGTAGTGACAACATGTTGATGCTCGCGATGGCGCTCGTGAAAGCGGCGTGTCGTCCAAGCTCGCTCGTGACGACGCCCCCAAAGGCCGTGGCTTGCAGCAGCGCTTCAAAGCCGAGTGCCCCGAGCGTGACGGCGACGGTGGCAAGCGGATGCGCAAAAGCACTGACGAGGCCAATGGCGACGTACAACAGCGCATGGGTCGGCCCCGAGGTCTGATGGTCCACATGCAGCGCGACGGCCTGCGCGGCCAGCATCGCCAGCGCGCCGAGCTCCATGTCGCGTGAGCGCTTGAAGTCCACCGAATGCGCCCGACGCCATGCCCGAACCGTGATCAGCGCGGCGAGGAGCAGCACAATTGGCACGAAGATCCAGTCGCTCGGCTGCGCGGCATCCAGGGTCACGCCGGCCGCCAGAACGGCGAGTCCAAGCAACGACGCCGCCCGACGTGCAAGTCTCCTCAATCCGACAAACATCCCCACCAAGTCCATGTGCAGCCAGGTTCGCTATCAGAGCCATCCCGAAGAGGCCAACTTGGAGTACGCTCGCCCGGTGCGGCTCGGAATTCGCGCCCAGCTGCTCTTGTCGATGGGCACGCTGCTGCTCTTTGCACTGTCGCCGCTTTTTTTGGTCGTTGAGCGCCTGACACAAGCCAATTTGCTCCAAATTTGGGAGCTGGACGCCCGTGCGCTTGGCCGTTCGGTCGCCAGTCACGTGGCCGAGGCCCGTGGTTTCAGGGCTCCCGAAGACTTGACCGCGCTCGCGCGGGCGGAAATCGGGAGCGTCGCCGGACTGGCGCTCTACGATCGAGCGGGAAAGCTCGAGC
>CANMZR010000172.1 GCA_947502375.1 Polyangiaceae bacterium | reverse complement strand
GCGGGCTCTTGATCCTCGATGCCAAGCGCGTGACCGTCGCCGACAGTGCCCTTCACAAAGCGGAGAATCGCGGTGGCGGCGGCAATGGCTACCTCTTCGAGCTGCGCCAGTCGAACGAGGTGCTCTTTCGCGACGTGGCCGCGACGGAAGGCCGCCACAACTTCATCCAGAACTGGGGCTTCGGCGTGACCGGTTGCGTCTGGCAGCGCGTGCACAGCATTGGCGGGGTCGCCTGGGTCAACAAGAACTTCCCAGGTCTCACCGGTGCAAGCGAGTTTCATCACTCACTCGCTCTTGGCAACCTCATCGACCAGAGCACCTTCGATGACGGCTGGGCCATCGTAAACCGCGGCAGCGAAAGCAGCTACGCAGGCCACACAGGGACCGAGAACGTCATGTGGAACACCCACGGATTGGGAACCCTGCGCTCGCGCCAGTTCGGCGATGGCTACGTCATCGGGACGACCACCATCAACGTCCAGACGACCCTGCAGGGCTTCGTCCTCGACGGGGGCAACACCGCTCCGGAGGACTTCACCGAAGGCCTTGGAATGGGCGAACAGCTCGTGCCGCAATCCCTCTACGATGCGCAGCTGCAAGCACGCCTGAAGCCGTGAGCCCGCGGGTCGGAGACGCTGCTGCTCCGTGACTCGTGTCGCAACGGCGATGCGACTCGAACGCGCGGTTATTCCTGGCCGAGGCCTCTTCGGCTCGGCGGCTCGGGGCGTCGTCCAGGAGTCCACTCTTCAGCAGGCTTTTCGCTCCGGCTCTCGAGGAAGCGAGCCAGGCGATGGAAGTCGCTGCCCGTCCGTACGAAGCGCACTTCGGTCGTCAGCGTCTCGGGGTTCACGAGTTCCTTGAACGGCACGTAGTGCAGGTCGAGCTGCCCGGACACGCTGACCATGTGCCCATCCAGCCCTTCCTCGACGAGTGCTCGATAGGCCCCAATGCCGAGCTGGCTTCCCAGCATGACGTCGAATGCGTGCGGCGGCGCACACCGAGACTCGTAACCGAGCTGCACACCCGTGATCTTTTTCTTGCGGCTCGTCCGCGCGAAGTGCCGCTCCATGACGACCTGCGCCATCAGTTTACCGAGGTCGAGACGGCCGAGCGAAATGTGGCCGTGCTCGTCGCGCGGCAGACCCTTCAGAAACGACTCAGGCAACATCTCACCGAGACCCTCGGCGAGCACGACGGTTCCGTGATGTTTGCCGCGTTTTTCGCGCGTGAGGATGAGATCGACAATGCGGTCGGCGAGGGCCTGGATGTCCACGCGTTTACGGGTCGCGACTTCGCCCGTTTGTGGGTCGGTGTACAGCTCCTCGAGGGCGAGCACACCCAAGACGTCCTCCACACCGACGACGAGATCGGCTTCACCGGCGATAGCCACACCGTACGAGAGCCAGCCCGCTTTGCGCCCCATCGTCTCGACGATGAAATAGGAGTGCGTGGCGCTCGCGTCGGCGCGAAGATTTTGAACCGCCTTCGCCATCACGTCGACGGCGGTGAAGAACCCGAACGTAAAATCGATGCCGCGATAATCGTTGTCGATGGTCTTCGGCAGATGAACGAGCTTGAAGCGGCGGGCTCCGGGGGGCAGGCCCTTCTGGTACTCGTAGAGAAAATTCGCGGTCTTCAGGGTGTCATCACCACCGATAGAGATGAGCGCGTCGATCTCGAGATCCACCAGGGCGTGGTAGACACGCGCCAGCGCCATTGTTTTTTCAGGATCCGCGAGATCTTCCGGGGAGTGGATCCCTTTGCCGGGGTTCGCACGAGCGGTTCCGATGAGGATCCCGCGACTGTTGGCGATCCCGCGCACATCCTGGTCGGTGAGCACTCGGTAGTGCTCATTCGCGAGCAGCGGATGCGTGACCGGGTGGTAGTCCTGAAGGGACGAGTAGCCGTGAAAAAAACCGACGACTTCGCGCTCATCCTCGATGAAGGAGATCGCCGCGGCCGAGATCACCGCATTCGCGGCCGGCGCCGGACCTCCTGAAAACACGATCGCTACTCGTTTCACGGAATTGTCTGCGGGCATATCGGTCCTGACTCCTCAAACTGGGTTTCCGAAGCTGCGAGCAAACAACTGCTCTATCGCAAGACGCCCATCCACCGTCAGGCGCGTCGTCCCGACCCCGGCAAAATTCGGACGCCGAATCACCACCGCTTCATCCGGCTCCCAGCGGGTCATATCCCACCGGAACCACGCTCCGCGCTCCTGATCAAAGACGGCGACGGGCTTGCCCCAGAGCCGCGCGAGCTCGGCTCCCCAACCCGTGCCACCGCGGACGGTGCCGTCTTCTTGCAAGGCCCCGACGATGAACACTTCATCGGCCTGCGTCACTTGATGCCAGACGGCCTGAAGGATGCGCTTGATGTTGGGGATGTTGCTGAGCGGCCGCTTCAGCCGATGGGACGCATAAACGAGGGAAAAATTCCCCCATTGCAGCTCCTCTTCCGGCAAGAGGACGAGTCCCGTTTTCCGAGCTAAGAACGGATGGCCCTCGAAACTGAAATGCGTCTCCGCGACACCCCAACGCTCCGCACAGGCGCCGAAAGTCGCCTCGGCTCCCTGGGCCCCACCGGAAAAGAGATGAAACCGGCGGGCCTCCAAGGGCGCGACGGGCGGGGCCGGCAACTCGGAGTCCATGAGCCGCAACGTGCCAGGATGTAGCCATAACTCGAGTGCCGAGACGTCGGGGTTATCGTGGTCTTTCACGAGGCTCAGCCGTACAGCCTCAGCCTCGGGTACCAGCGAAACGACCACCTGCAGCTCCGCGATGACGCGCTCGAGCGCCGCCGGCAAGCCCTTCGCCTGGTCACCGAGTTCATCCTCGCCAAGCGAGCGAGCATCCTCGCCAAGCGAGCGAGCCGTGAGCCAGACCTCGACCTGATAGTCACGGGCGAGCCGTCGCAAGCGAGCCATGTCCAAGGTGGTCGCGCCCTCGAACTCGAAACCATCTAGCACCAGTGTGTGCGGCTCAAACCCAGCATTTTCACTCAAAAATGCGACGCTCGCCGCAAGTTTATCGAGGACATCAACGGGCGACGCCGAGGCTACCGAGAGGTGCGGCGAGGAGCCTGGCACGGCACCGCGCCTCAAGTGAGAAACGATCATTCGGTTGCGCTCGACTTCGAGACGGACCTCTTGCGGCTGCGAGAGCTGGTAGGCGAGCGCAAGCTCGTGGAAGATCTCGTCGTAAAAGGAGCGAACACGATCGACAGCGCTGTCGAAGCTCACATGCAAGACCTTGCGACCGCGCATCAGATCGTCGAGCGCGAGCTGCACCAGCAGCGCCGATTTCCCGACGCCCGGCGGTGAGAAGATAACGCCGAGGTTGCCGAGTCCAAGGCCACCATGGATCGAGCGCTCGAAGATCCGCATGGGGCTGCGGTCATTGACCTCTTTTCGGTACATCGTCATCGACGAGAACCTAGCCCAATCGCGCCGAAAAGCCTGTCTTTCCAAGGCAGAAACACACCAGGATGCGAGCGCGCACAGTCCGCGACGACGAACCCGTGGCGCGCACAGCCCGCAGCGACCTTTCGAGCCGCCAATGCCTGCGACGGAGGCCGAAGGACGCGCGAAAAAAAAGCAAACGCCAGGGTTTCTCGAGCCGCCGCGGCCGTGAGAGCTCCACGGACGAAGGCGGCTCGGATGCCCACGGGATTACTTCTTTTTGCCCGCCTCGACTTCGGCTCGATAATCGGCGATGAGCTTCTCGGAGATCGCACTCGGGACAGGCGAATAGCGGCAGAATTCCATCGTGAACTCAGCCTTGCCTTGGGTCGCGGAGCGCAGCACCGTCGAGAATCCGAACATTTCCGCAAGCGGCACCTCGGAGTCAATGCGGCAAAAGCCCTCGCCCTCGGTGGTGCCGACAATCATGCCACGGCGCTGCATGAGAACGCCGACGACGTTCCCCTGCATCTCGGTCGGGCCCTCGACGGCGACCTTCATGACAGGCTCGAGGATTTGCGGCCCCGCCTTCATGTAGTTCGCACGCCATGCGCCGCGCGCCGCCTCTTTGAACGCGATGTCCGACGAGTCCACCGCGTGGAACGAGCCGTCTTCGAGGCTGATTCGTACGCCGCGAACGGGTGCGCCAATGAGCATGCCCTTGCCCATCATCGACTCGAAGCCCTTGTCGACCGAGGGCACGAACTCGCGCGGGATGATGCCGCCGACAATCTGGTCGAGAAAGCGGTAGCCGATCCCCTTCAGCTCGCGATGCTGGCGCTGAGCACCACGCTCTTCCGGCATCGGATCGTCCGGGTTCAGGGGCGTTATCGTCCCGCCGACCTTGCCGTACTGACCGGAACCACCGGTCTGCTTCTTGTGGGTGTACTCGTACTCCACCGAGTTCGTGATCGTCTCGCGGTAGGCGACCGCGGGCGGGCTGACGTCCACGAGCGCCGCATACTCACGCTTCATGCGCTCGATGTACACGTCGAGATGGAGCTCACCCATTCCGCGGATGATGACTTCACCGGTCTCCTCGTCCGTGTTCACGCGGAAGGTGGGGTCTTCCTTCGTGAAGCGGCGGAGCGCCTTGCTCATGTTGACCTGGGACTTGTTGTCCTTCGGCGTGATCGTCAATGAAATAACGGGGTCAGGCACATGCATCGACGTCATGGTGACGTTTAGCTCGCCGCTCGTGAAGGTATCGCCCGAGTTGCACTCGACGCCGAACATCGCGACGATGTCGCCGGCTCCGCACTTCTGGATGTCTTCCATGTCGTCGGAGTGCATGCGCACCAGGCGACCGACCTTGTGCCGCTTGGTCGTTCGGCTGTTGGTGACTTCGTCGCCTTTGCTGAGGGTACCTTGATAGACACGCAGGTACGTCAGCTGACCGAAGCGACCGTCTTCGAGCTTGAACGCGAGCAGCACGAGGGGCTTCTCCGAATCGCTTTCGAGAAACACGCGCTCGCTTTCATTCGAGACGTTGATCGCCTCGTTGACGATGTCGATCGGACACGGCAAGTAACGCTCCACCGCATCGAGGAGCGGCTGCACGCCCTTGTTCGCATAGGCCGAGCCCATCATCACGGGGACGATGTGCCGACCGATGGTCGCATCGCGAATGGCCTTATCGATGAGCTCGATTGTGACCTTCTCTTCGAGCATGCCCTCAGCGAGCTCGTCGGAGTGGAGCGACAGCGCATCGAGCATCGCGTCGCGAGCGGCATTCGCCTCGTCGAGCATGTCGGCCGGAACCTCGGAGTCGATGACTTCCTCGCCGTTGTCACCTTCGAAGGTGTAGGCGCGCATGCGGACCAGATCCACGACGCCCTTGAACTCGTGCTCGAGGCCGATGGGGAGCTGAATGAGGACGGGGTTGACGTGAAGCTTTTCGCGGAGCTGGTCACGAACACGGAGCGGGTTCGCGCCGGCGCGGTCGCACTTGTTCACGAAGGCGATGCGCGGAACGCCGTAGCGGCGCATCTGGCGATCCACGGTGAGGGATTGCGACTGCACACCGGCCACCGAGCAGAGCACGAGGATCGCACCGTCGAGAACCCGCATGGCGCGCTCGACCTCGATGGTGAAGTCGACGTGGCCGGGGGTGTCGATGATGTTGACGTGAGTCGTGCCCCACTGGCAATAGGTCGCGGCGGACTGAATGGTGATGCCGCGCTCGCGCTCGAGATCCATCGAGTCCATCTTCGCGCCGACGCCGTCTTTGCCTTTGACGTCATGAATCGCGTGGATGCGCTTCGTGAAAAAGAGGATGCGCTCGGTCAGGGTCGTTTTACCCGAGTCGATGTGAGCGCTGATCCCGATGTTCCTGATACGTGAAATTTCCTGACTCATAGACGTGCCAATCAGCTCTCTTGTTTACACAAAATAAAGATTCGCGCGGCGTATACACGTGCCCGAGAGCGCGCGCCATGGCGTTTTTCGGCTAGACTGGCGCGAATGCAGGCTTTTCCTTCGCTGACAATCAGGGCGGATGCGTTGATTCCTCGCGGAAGTTTCGCCGAATCGCAGGCCGCGTTTCTGTCACCGGAGCCGGCGCTCGTCAGCCGCCTCGGAAGCTGGCTTTCGGCCCACTCGGTGGGGATTGTTGCGCACTTTTACATGGACCCGGAGCTCCAAGGGGTGCTCGCCGCGTGCGACCGAAGGCACGTCCATATCAGCGACTCACTGCTGATGGCGGACTCCGCGGTAGCGATGGCCGAGGCCGGTTTGCGGGCCATCGTGGTCCTCGGGGTCGACTTCATGGCCGAGAACGTGCGCGCCATGCTCGACGTGGCCGGACACGCGGGCGTACCGGTGTACCGCGTCGCCGCCGAGCCCATCGGGTGTTCGCTCGCGGAGGCTGCGCGCTCGCCGGCCTACCAAGCGTACCTCGCCAAGGCCGCAGCCACGCCACGCTCATTGCACGTGATTTATATCAACACTAGCCTCGACGTCAAAGCGCGCGCTCATGCCACGGTACCGACGATCACCTGCACGTCCTCGAACGTCGTTCGGACGGTGCTTCAGGCCTTCGCGCAGGTGCCCGATATTCACGTTTGGTTCGGGCCCGACACCTACATGGGGCAGAACCTCGCCGAGCTTTTTCGCGGGGTGGGCGCGCTCGACGACACGCTGGCCAGAGGGCTGCACCCGGCTCACACGGCCCAGACGCTGCGCTCGGCGCTCGAGCGCTTCCATCACTTCGAGCAAGGGTCCTGCGTGGTGCATCACATGTTCGGCGAGCAGGTCGTGGCACGAGTCGAGCGCGACTACAGCGACAGCTTCGTGACCGCTCACTTCGAGGTGCCGGGTGAAATGTTCCGATTGGCCTTGGCTGCCGAGCGCGTGGGTCGCGGCGTGGTGGGCTCGACGTCGAACATCCTCGAGTTCATCAATGAGCGCGTGCGTGATCGCGCTAAAAACCGCACGGGCGGGACACTGCGGTTCATTCTCGGAACCGAGGCGGGGATGATAACGTCCATCGTTCGAGGCGTGCAGCGAACGCTCGCAGAGACGAGCGCTACCGACCTCGAAGCGGAGATTGTGTTTCCAGTCGCGAGCGAGGCGGTTGCGCGAACGGATGACCCGGAGCTTGGTATCGTACCGGGCGTCGCGGGCGGCGAGGGATGCACGACGGCGGGCGGTTGCGCCACCTGCCCCTTCATGAAAATGAACTCGCTCGACGCCTTGTTCGACCTCTTCGCCGAGTTCGACCGCGGGGCCAGTGACCTCGCACGCTTCCATCCGCGTCTCTATGCCGAGCGATTCAAAGACCGCAGCATCGCCGAGCTTGGTGGCGAGCCCATCCTTCATATGCGCTCGCTCGGTCGGAGCGGCGTGTTGTCGGACCCGCTCGTGCAGCAAGTCTTGCTAAGGTGACAGCCGTATGCGCCCAAAGAAGGAACCCACGGGGGAACTCGAAGCCAGTCGGATCCCCGAGCCCATCGCCGTCACCGGAGCGACGGGCTTCATCGGGCGGCGGCTCGTAGGACGGCTACTCAAGGATGGTTACCGCGTGGTCGCGCTCGCGCTTCCAAGCGATCCCACGCCGATCGAATGGGCGAACACTTCGGTGGTCGTACGTCGAGTGGACGTGACGAAGCGTGGGGACGTCGTCGATGGCCTTGCCGGCACCCAGTTCGTGTTTCATCTCGCAGCACTCGTCAGCGATTGGGGAACGGCGGCCGAGCACGAGCGAGTCACCGTGCGCGGCACCGAAAATGTGCTGACCGAAGCGGCGGTCCGGGGCCAACGAACGTTGCTCGTGTCCAGCATCGCGGCCTACGGAGACCGGCTGAGCCGCGAAAACTGCGACGAAGACACGGAGCCGGGCGCGCCCCTCGGCCCTTACAGCGCGTCGAAGCTGGCACAGGAAACCATCGCGCGGAAACTCGAAGGCGAGCGCGGCCTGAAAGTGACCATCGTGCGGCCTGCAAACGTTTTCGGGCCAGGCAGTGGTCCGTGGGTAGACGAACTGTGTCGGCAACTCCAGGCGGGAAACCCCACGCTCGTGGCCGGTGGAAACTTTGCGGCCGGGCTCGTGTACGTCGACAACGTCGTCGACGTGATGGTGCGTGCGTCGGAACGAATCGGGGCAGTCGGACGGACCTACAACGCCAACGATGAAAGCGGCGTTACCTGGGAACGTTACGTCGGGGAGCTTGCGAAGCTCATCGGCAGCAAACCGCCGCGCTCCGTCCCACGGCTCGTCGCGATGGCCTCGGCGCACCTCTTCGAGGCGACTTATCGCCTGCTGCATCGAAAAAGGCGCCCAAGCGTTACCCGCGAGGCCCTGAACCTCTGCCGCGGAGCCTTGCGCATTCCGGTCGATCGAGCCCGACGTGAGCTCGGCTACGAGCCGCTGGTATCTTTCGAACAAGGCATGGTCGCGGTCGCGGAGTACCTTCGTCGCTCTGGACTCGCGAAGGGCAACGCGTGATCCGGGTCGCCCTCGACGCGATGGGCGCCGACGGCGGAAGTGAGCCGCTCGTGGAAGGCGCGGCTCAGATATCTCTGGAAGACACGCCGCTTCAGGTCGTCCTCGTCGGCGACAAGGACGCTCTGACGACGTTGTTGAAGCGCCATCGACACGATTCGACGCGCATCGAGTTCGTTCACGCGCCACACCACGTTCGCATGGCTGACAAGCCCGCCGTGACGCTCGACAGATTGCCCGATTGCTCCATCCTCCGCGCCGCCGAGCTCGTGGCAGCAGGGGGCGCCGATGTGTTGGTCAGCGCCGGCAACACCGGGGCGGTGATTCACGCCGGGGCACGTTCTTTCGCGCGGCTCGACGGGGTGCGACGCGTGGCTCTCTGCGCCGTGCATCCCACCATCGAGCCGCACGGCCCCAGAGGTGATCCCTTCGGTTTGATGCTCGATGTCGGAGCGACGCTTGAGTGCAGCGCCGAAGAACTCGCGGCTTTCGCACGGATGGGGAGTTGCTACTCGCGGCTCGTCTCGCACATCGATGCGCCGAGGGTCGCCTTGCTCTCGAATGGGCGCGAAGCCACGAAAGGTACCGAGTCCGTGGTGGGCGCACACGACCTCTTGCGGGCGAAGGGAGACTTGAATTTCACTGGCAACATCGAAGGGCTCGACGTGCCGCTTGGCACAGCAGATGTCGTTGTCTGCGAAGGCTTTATCGGCAACATCGTCCTGAAAATGCTCGAAGGCGTAGCCGATGCGGCCCTGGCCCTGGCACGGCACGCGCATGCCCAGAAGCTCCGCTACCGACTGGGTCTCGCCTTGCTTTCAGGCGGCCTGCGTCGCGTGCGAGAGCTCACCGATTGGAAGCAGTACGGTGGCGCTCCGATTCTTGGCTTCGACTACCCCGTCATCAAGGCCCACGGGCGCTCGAACGCACGAGCCATCCGCAATGCCTTGCGGCTCGCCACGAAAACCGTGCAGCACAAGCTCGTCGACGAACTCAAAAAAACCCTCGCGCCCTGAGCGTGCAACCGTCGTCGTCGAAGGGACCGATGCGCTCCGAGCCGCGACACTCGGTATCGTCGGCACCGAAGCGCACCTCGCACTGCGACGCGAGCGAGGCCGACCCATGATGGCGAGCCTCTTCCCGGCCGAAAGCCGCTCTCGCGTTTCCTTCACGTGGC
>CANMZR010000171.1 GCA_947502375.1 Polyangiaceae bacterium | reverse complement strand
TCGAGCACGATGCGCAGCTGAACGCCCTTGCCTTAACACTGCTCGCGTTGAGGCCGCGTGACCTCATGAGTTGGCCCGGGCAAGGCGCCGATGGACCGCTCTACGACTTCACGGGTGACGACGACAGTTGAAGCCGACACCCGGCTCGACGTCCGAGTGGGCGTCCGAGTGGGCCTCCGAATGGGCCTCCGAATGGGCGTGCCCTCACCACTTCGGTCGAGCGACGATGAGTTCGGCGCCATCCTCGGCGGACATTGGCTTCGCGAAGTGGTAGCCCTGCGCATACTCGCAGCCCATTTTCAGCAACTTATCCGCCTGTCGTTGCGTCTCGACACCTTCAGCCACGACGTCCATTCGAAGGTTGTGGGCGAGCGCGATGATCGCGTGGACGATCTCGCTGCTGTCTTCCCCATCCTCGAGGCGGCAGACGAAGGACCTATCCACCTTCAGCGTGTCGTACGGGAGCTGATGCAAATAACTGAAGGACGAGTAGCCCGTCCCGAAGTCATCGAGGCTCACGCGCACGCCACTCGCCTTGATACGACGAATCATGGTGGCGGCGGTCTCTAGATTTTCGAGCACGGCGGTTTCAGTGATTTCGAGCTTGAGCTGTGCGGCATCGATCCCGCTCGCGCTGACGGCCGCTTCGACGAGGCCGGGCAGATTCTCTTCGACGAACTGCTTGGTCGAGAGATTCACGGACATGTAAAGAGTGCGGTCACCATCGGCAAGTTCGTTCCAGCGCGCCATCTGGGCGCAGGCCTCTTCGAGGACCCATCGCCCGATGGGCACGATGAGCCCAGTCTCCTCGGCAATCGGGATGAAACTCATCGGTGGGATGAGGCCATGCTCAGGGTGATACCAGCGAATCAACGCCTCGAAGCCGGCGAGCGTGCCGGTGACAAGCGAGACGATGGGTTGATAATGGAGGCGGAACTGGCTGCTTTGAAGCGCCGTGTAAAGGCCGCTCAAGGTTTGCATGTAACGGCTGTCTTCGACGCGCATTTGCGTCTGAAAAACCGCGCGACGCGAGCCGGGACCGCGGGCTCGACTGGCAGCGAGGGAAGCATCGCGCAGCACGTGTTCAGCGCGTTCATACTGCCGCTCACTCGTGGCGATCCCCATGATCACCGCGACCGTGATCGTGTGTTCGCCGAGCCGATAACGGGCCGCGAGCGCCTTCTGTATCTTGTCAGCCACGCGGGAAGCATGAACGCGATCACGCAGGCCATCGAGCAACACGCCGAACTCCCCGGAACCGACGTGAGCGAGGGTGTCGTGGGCCTTCAAGACCACCGATAAGCGACGACCCACCTCGATCACCAGTTCGTCAACGATCTCCTGTCCGTAGGTCCCGACAAGCATGCGTAGCTTGTCCAACTCGATCATGAGCACCGAGAATCCGTAAGTAGGCTCCGCTAGCGCGCGCGCGACCGCGTCGGACACGGATGCTGTGAACATCGCGCGATCGGGCAGCTGAGTGAGCGCGTGAACCTGCCCGGACGGCGGCGCCTCGCTAGCGGTGACTTCCCGCGTGTGAACGACGATGGCAGCAATCACTGGGTTATCGAGACGATTGACCGCGGTGGATTCGACCTTCACCCAGCTCGCGTTGCGATGCCGGACCCGGTACTCGACCGTGTGCATCTCACCGGGGGCGGCGGCCAGTGCGCGAAAGGCCTTGCGTACCCGCACCTCGTCGTCAGGATGAATCAACTCCGCGACCGAGCGGCTCGCGAGCTCCAGGCCGTCGAAACCGAGCAACACCTGCGCGGCGGGACCGCCTCCGACGAACTGGCAGGCACCCTCGGCGTCGACCAACAGCACAAGCTCCCTCGAGCCGTCCGTGAGAACTTTGAGCCACTGGCCGGATGCGGCCAGGAGTGCAGCTTCGTGAGAGATTTCCGATGCCAAGTGGGTGGACACGAAGTGAAAGGGTGATAGCCAACTCGAACCTGGGTTTGTATCGACCAGCGAGCGCCTTTGGAATCAGAGCACGAACGCTCGCGACAGGGTAGAAAAGTTGGGCAACCCAAGCCCAGGAGCGGCTCGACGGAGTCCGAGATGAGCCAAGCCACCGCTGCGACGACTCCGCTTCAGTTAGCCTCCTCGCCCGTGAACTCGAGCGACTCGAGCGGCGGCCCATGGGAGACGTCCGGAACGACAGGGACTCCAGACGCACCGGATGCCGCCGCGGACGGCGCAGCGACAGCGGGCACTGAAGGCACCACGGGAACGGCCTGCCAGAGGGAAAACGTACCGCGGCGTTCGAGCAACTTGAGTTCGCCCTTCGTGACGCGCTCGTCATGCCAGCCGCGATGCTTGCTGAGGTCATTCTCCTCGATGAGCACATAGTTCGTTACTTTGCGCTGATAGACGAGGTAGACCGTGCGCCGATTCGACACGTGGGCCCCCACGCGGTTCGTCACAAGGACACTCGCTCCGGGCTCAATGCGATCGACCAGGCTCCGGAGGTCCGCGTAATCTTCGCGCTGCTTGGCATCGAGGGGCCAGCGCGCAATCTTGCCGAAACCGCCGCGGAAGGAAGTGTTCTCGACCAGCGCACCGAACTTCCAAGACAACGCGGCGGAGACCGCCAGCATGAAGCTCAAGATAGCCCGTCGAACGCCAGCGGGGTCGACCCCTTGACCGCGTTCGCGCGTTGCCTCCAGCACGTCGCCGATCGCCCGCGGGGTGATTGCAAACGCGAACGGAAAAATCATCGCCGCGTATTGAAAGCCGACCTGAAAGACTGGCTTACGGCTCGCGAGCAAGCAGACGAGCAGCCCGTAAACCAGTGTCAAACGTGCCTTCTTCGCAAACAGGGGTAGGCAGCCGAGTGGAACGAATAAGACGAGGAGGTAAAGCACCTTGTGCGGATCGCCGAACGCGAGCCTGAGGATGAACATCGGATTCGTCAGCAAGGACAGAGCGACATCCACAACGCCGCGTTTGTTTGGGATCAATTCATCAAAGTAATAGGCATACGAGTAAGCTTTATCGCTGCCGCTGTTCAAGAGGTCCTTCGACGGCATGAACACGCCACGAACGAGTGCGTAGTAGGCGATCGAAAACGCGATGGTCGCTAGCCCCGCCCGCGCGATCCCCGGACGCCCTGTCAGGATCGCGTAGAGACCCACGAAACAGAGCATCAGTGGGAGGTCCTCGCGGCACAGGCACAGCAAGAGCACCGTGACTGCGTAAAAACCCCAGCGTTTTACTTCGAGAAAGTAAAAAAGCCAAAGGACGAGCGGGGCTATCAGCGCGAGCGAGTGGAACTCGTAGAGGTTCGCTCCGTGGAGCGCTGGATAGAGCGCGTAGACGAGCGCCATGGTCCAGCCGGCACTCGCGCGAGAGAGCGTTTTTTTTCCGAGCAAGTAGGCCGGAAGGACACCCATTCCGAGCCAGACCGACTGCAGCACGAGCAAAAACTCAGCGCGCGGATAGAGCAAATAGAACGGTGATAAAACGATCAAGATCGGATCAAAATGAGCCGAGGCGTGAGTCCCGCCTTTGACGAACGTGCACCCGAGCGGCCGGCCGTGGCTGGAATTGTAAAAGACGTTGTCGTAATAACCGAGGTCGATCGTGCGGGTGTTGAGGGCGTGGTGGTTTCCGACGGCCAGCCGCGACAGCAAAAAGCCATAGCCCGCCCAGAGGCCGAGCAAGCCGAGTAGCGTACCGATCGACACGGCCATCGAACCGACGCGCGAAAACCGGGTCGGAGGCGCAGGTTCCCGAGGCTCTTCGCTGCGAATGGGCGAGCGCCACCGGTACGCCGTCAGCGCCACCAAGCTCGCTGCGAAAGCCGCCAGGAGCACCGTCCAGATCGGATCGGACGACTCGACACCCGGTGCCGCGAGCGCGACGACGAACGGCAAGGCGAGGACGGCGGCCCCGCGACGATTGACCTCGCCTATCACCCGTAGCGGCAGAAACGCGTGATGACGGAGGCGAGTGACGGCCATCGCGAACAGATAGACGAGCAACACGACGCCGGCCGCCGCCACTGCAGAACTCGCCATCTGGAGCCGCTGTGCGACGTTGAGCTTGTTCTTTGCAAGGGTCGCGAGCAGCGAGCGATGGCGCCAGGACCAGCTCGAAAATCCGAGCGCAGTCGCGTAAAGCGCAGGCCAAGCGAGCACGAATGCCCACTCGGTCACGCGCGCAACTTGCTTCTCAAACGATTGAAGGGCCGCTCTCACGGACTGCACCTGCTCCGAAAAACTCAGGGGGCCTTCTCACCCGGGTCTCGTGGGGTGGCAAGTCGTGAGCGGTCGTCGTCCGCGGCTGCGGGCGCGTCCACACCGAAAGGCGGCGGAGCGAGCTGCCACGCAACGAGGCCCGCAAGGCTGCAAAATACGTAAATTACCGCAAAAATGAGCAAACCAAAGGCGATGCCCTGCTCGCGAGCGAAGCCCAATGACGGGAAAACCAGCGCCAAGAAAAGCTCCCTCACCCCGGCGCCCGACACCGAGATCGGCAGCAACCCCAGCAGGCTCGTGATGGCCATCATGAAGATCACGTCGGCGTAGGCCAGCTCGAGTCCGAGGGCGCGTGCCGCGAGCCAGCCCTGCAGGTAGTTGATGAGGAACGCGCCGATGGTGAGGGGAACGGCCCAAGCGAGCCGCGGACGTACTTGGCCTCGCAACGTTTCGAGGAAACGCTCGACAGCGTCACCGCGCATCGAAGGACGCAGGCGCTTCAGGCCTCGAAGGGCGAGCTCCCCCGGACCGCGGACGAGAAACACGAGCGGTAAGAGCGCCGTTGCCGCGACGCCGAACCACGTCACCACCCCGAGGCGGCCCGTCAGGACGGAAGCGAAATGCGCGACGCCGGCGGCGACAAAGGCCAAGAGCACGTAGAGGTCACAGAAGCGATCCATCACGATGAGCGCGAGCCCCTCGGCGTAGGAAGTGCCGAGATCCCGGCGCATGTACTGGATGCGCAGCGCATCGCCCACCCTCCCCGGCGTCACCATTCCGAGGTAAAGCGACGGCAGCATCCCCTTCCAAATCGCAGCCCTTGGATACCGAAAGCCGCGCAACCCGGCGAGCAGCCGCGTGCGCTCGACCTTCAGGTGGATGTTGGCCCCATTCAGCACGCAGCCAAGCGCGAGAGGCCAGCCGGCCGCGTGACCGAGCAGACGGCAGAGTGCCCCGATGTCGCCCACCTTCCAGAGGACCAACCCGAGGAGGAGCGGCCCGAGGAGCCGTAGGCCGTGGCGAATCAGCCGCTTCTGCACGACGAACAGCTAGCACTTGAAAAGCCCGCGGTCAGCCGCTGAAACCCGACGGCGCTTGGCAGGCACTTGAGGCTTCGACCCCACCATGACTAGAATGCCCGGGTGGCGATACAGGCTGGGGCGTGGATCACCGACAGCATCGAGCTCGTCGCCCCGATTGCGGAGGGCGCCATGGGGCGCGTGTGGGTCGCGTACCACCATCGGCTCAAGACGCGCATTGCCGTGAAATTCGTTCACGAGAAGCTCGTGGGCGACGACGTCATCGAGGCGCGAGCGCGCTTCGAGCAAGAGGCGGCGATAGCGGCGCAAATCAAGAGTTCGAACGTGGTGCAGACCTACGACAGCGGGATCGCACCCGACGGCGCGCCGTACATCGTGATGGAGCTGCTCGAAGGGCAGAGCCTCGGCGACCGGCTGCGCGAAGGCGGACCGCTCGAATGGAACGAGGCGGCCACGATCTTGGCGCAGGTCGCGCGCGCCTTGACGAAAGCCCACGAGCTTGGGGTTGTTCATCGCGACATCAAGCCGGACAACATTTTCCTGTGTCGCGCGGAGGACGGCATGCTCTGCAAAGTGCTTGATTTCGGCGTGGCGAAACAGACGCAACTGCCGGCCATGGGCGGGCTCACAACGGACGGAAAGCTTGTTGGCACGCCGGAATTCATGAGTCCGGAGCTCGTACTCGAAGATAAGCCGGTGGATTACCGAGCCGATCTCTGGGCACTCGGGGTGGTGATGTACGCCGGGCTCACCGGACAGCTTCCTTACACCGGAAAAACGCTGGGGCAGCTGTGTTTGAACCTGGTCAATCGTATCCCGACGAGCCCGAGCGCATTGCGGCCGGGACTTCCGCCGCAGACGGACGAGTGGTTCGCCCGGTGTCTCCATCGTCACTCCTCTGAGCGTTTTCATTCGGCGCGCGAGATGGCGGTTACGTTTGCCGCGTTGCTTGGAGGCTCAGCGCTCCCGGTGGATCTGCGGAGCCCGACGCTGCTCGGGGTGGCCATCCCGGACTCGAGTCGCGAGTCGCGGAACTCGTTTCTGCCCGGAGCTTTGCCGAACCCGACACGGAACCGATTCCACACGGCGCTCGTCGGTTCGCTCGTCGCGGTGGGGCTTTTGCTCCTCCTTGGCGCCGGTTACGTGCTCACGCGAAGCCCGACCCCTATTGCAAAGGCGACCGACGGCCGGCTCCTCAACTCCGCAATCCAAGAGTTTCCCGCGGTCGAGACGGCTGCCATCGCGAGCGACGCCGTCCCTGCCACTTCATCGAGTGAGAGTGCGGTGCCCGCAACCATCGAGAGTTCGAAGCCGAGTGTCAAGTGGAAGCCCATGCCTACGCCCCGCGGCTCAGCCACCTTTGCCCCAGTCATTACGCCCGCACCAAAAGCACCAAGCAACGACCGGAACCTCGGCTTCTAAAACTGCCTGAAGAAGCTGGTCGGCGGCCCTACCCCATGGGATCCTGCACGCACCATGACGCCCGTTCGTTGCCTCATCGCGCTGACGCTGTTGCTCGCTTGCGTCGAAGCCAGCGCACGCGACGCGGAGCCAAGCGAACGTGACCGAAAAGTGGCCCGCGAGTCCGTCTACCAAGGCGACGACTACGCGAAGAAAGGCGACTTCACGCGCGCCCTCGAAGCGTACCGCCGCGCCAACGAAATCATGAAGGTGCCGACGACTTCCATCGAAGTCGTGCGCACGTCGCTCAAGCTCGGGTTGCTCGTCGAGGCCCTCGGCGCATGCGAACAGACGGCCGCGTATCCCGAGAAAAAGGGTGAACCGGTGCAATTCACGGCCGCACGCACTGAAGCGCTAAAGCTCATCACGACGTTGCACGGGCGCATTCCGCAGGTGTCGCTGAGCGTGCTCGCCCCCGACGGCGTCGAGCCCCAGGTCGTCGTCGACGGAAAATCGTTGCTCGACTACGCTCACATCGCGTTGAACCCGGGGCCGCACACGATCGTCGCGCTCGCACGCAGGCTCGTCTCCGTGCAGGCGGAGTTCAGCCTCCGCGAAGGCGAATCGAAGCGAATCGAGCTCGTGTTGAGGGCTCCCATCACGACCGTCGTCGCGACGAAGGCTCCGGCCACCTACTGGCCCCTCGCCTTTTCAGGGCTCGGCCTGACGGTCGCCGGACTCGGCGCGGGAAGCCTCACCGGTGCCCTCTCGCTGAAAGCTGCAGACGATCTCGGAAAGGTATGCAGCGCGGATGCTTCATGCCCACCGAATCAAGGCCTCGAGTCAACAATCGAGCGGCGAAACACACTCGGAAGGGTCGCCACCGTGGCGTTCGCAGCGGCTGGCGTGGGCCTGGTCGTCGGCGTACCGGCGCTCGTTTTCTCCGTGCGCGCAAGGACAGATTTTTTGAAAAACAGCGCACCGAAGGACAGCGCACCGACGAGCGATCCTCAGCCTACGAACGTGTCGTTCGCGCCGATGTTCGATGTCCAAGGACACATCGTCCCGGGCGCAAGCGTCACCGTTTGGTGAGCCGCGCCGGGTGCACTGTTCGACCGACTGCGCTGCGACCGACGACTTCGTGACCGACGACTTCGTGACCGGAGGTTTTACTGGCAGCAGTCCGAAAACCAGCAGCTCAGGCCGATTGAACACTTGCCCGACTCGCACTCGTAACCGTTGCCGCACTTCGCGCTTCCGCTCTTGAGGTTGACGCAGGCTTTCTTGCCGACGTCGCAGTACTGGTTGGAGGGGCACTGCCCTTGGTCGTTGCAGATGCACACCTTCGTCGTGGAATCGCACAGGCCCGTGGCGCAGTCCGCTCCCACGCCGCACCACTTGCCGGACCCACACGGCGCACACGTGCCCCCGCAGTCGATGTCGGACTCGCTCCCATCCTTCATCCCGTTCTTGCAGGCTGACTTCTTGCACGCGAAGTCCAGGCAGACGAGGCCGTCCTTCATGCACGGGTCGTCATTCGTGCACGCTACACATGCACCGATCGCCGTCGCGCAAAAGGGCAAGAGGGGTTGCCCTTTGCAGTCGACGTTCGCAAGGCATGCGACGCACGTCCCATTTTTGCTGCAAAAAGGCGGCCCGCTCGCGGCATCGCACGGGTGCTTGTCCGTGCATGCGACACACGCACCTTGACCGTCGCAATAGGGGTGCGCGAGGTCGGTACACGGGGAGCCCTTGTCCTTGAACACGGTCGCGCACTGCGCCGCAATGCACAGGACGTCGCCGCACGCAGGGTCCTTCAGGTGTTCTTGGCACGAGGACGTGTCACACTCGTGCGTGCCCGAGCCGGACGAAGACGCGACCACCTCGGCCCCGCTCGTCACCGTGCCTGTGAGGCCTGTTCCGCCGCTCGTCCCAGTGGCGCCGCCGCTACCGACGGCAGTCGTCGCGTAGTCGTTATCGGCGATGTAGTAATCCGGCCCGCCAAGCAGATTGCAACCCGCCGCGAACACGAGGAGCGCCACCAACGCGCGAGCGGAGGCGACAACGTACAAGCGACGAGGCATCGAGGGATCGAAGCAACACGACCGCGGCGTGTCAAGTCATCCGTCGAGAAAGCCACCGAGAGGAGCCGTGCGAGTGCCGGCAGAAGCCATTCGGCAAAACGCAAGCGCTGCGGGTCCGGATCCCGCGAGCGGGTCGCCGACTGGCAGCTTGTCGGGTGGCTTCAAGGGAAAGTAAGAGCGGCACCCGAAAGCCCCGTGAACCCCTGTTCGCCGAGCAAAGCATCGACGTTCGTGCCGCCCTTGCCGCCGAGGCCACCCACTCCGAACTTACAGGTATTGCCGGAGTTCACGGCGAGCGGGACCGCCTGGGCCACACATGCGCTCGGGCCACCGCCGCCGCCACCGGCCGGACCGCCGTGACCACCGTTCGAGCCCGCACCGCCCTGCCCCCCCGTGCCACCGTCGTCCGCTCCGCTGCCACCGCCACCGGCCGTGCCACCGTGTTGCGCGACTCCGCCGTCACCACCGTAGCCGCCGACGCCGCCGCCTGCCGTCTCAATCACGTTGGCGGCGACCGTCACTTTGCCCGCCACGACGAACACCCCGAAGCTGGCGCCGCCGCCCTTCCCGCCTCGACCGAGATCTCCGCCGAGTCCACCACAACCGCCAGCGCCGCCGCCCCCGCCCTTGTCGGATTTGCAGAAGATCCCGGCATCGTCACCGCCGCCGCCGCCGCCGCCGCCACTGCCGCCTTTGCCGTTTTTTCCGCTGGTACCGTCTCCGCCAGCCGCGCCGGCATACAGTCCAGCCACGATGGAACCGAGTGAATTACCGTGACCGCCAGCACTTCCTGAAGCGCCAACGCCCGCTGCCGCTCCGCCATCTTTTCCCGAATGCCCGCCGCCAAAACAACCGGACCAATCTCCACCGGCACCGACCGGTGAGCCGCCCGAGCCAGGGGAGCCGGCGTTGCCGGTACCGCTATCGTAGCCACCATCACCACCCTTGCCGCCGTACTCCGGGCAGCTCCCCTGCGCGCCGCCGGTACCGC
>CANMZR010000170.1 GCA_947502375.1 Polyangiaceae bacterium | reverse complement strand
GAGGCTCACGGTCAGCAGCACCGAGGCGTTGGGCCAACTCGCAGTCCCCATGCAAGTGGACCCACAGTAGCTGTCGCCGCTTCGGTGAGCTTGCGCAGACTTTCGAGGCCCTCGCCAAATCGGGGACGTCGAGTTACCCATCGCTCGTGAATCATCCGGGCTAGCCGAGCGCCGACCCTTGCGAACCCGCGCGAATTTCGGCGCAATCGAGTTTTCTCGCACTCAGGCCATCCCAGCCCGGGGGACTTTTCTCAGGTTCCCGCGCTCCGTCATCGGCGTAGGCTGCGACGATGTCGAATCGAACGAACGCGACTGGCGCCGAGGATAGCGCCATTTGGCACCATCACGTTCCGATGGCGGGCGGGCCGGACGGCTTCACGCTGCGGACGACCTTTCCCACGAATCCGGATGGCGTCGAGGTGATGCTCGAGCGCTGGGACGCAGGCGCGAGCGAGCCGCCTCACTCTCATCCGGGGGATGACATGACCGTGGTCGTCGAAGGCCGCATGGCGCTCCAGTTCTTCCTGCGCTCGGATGCCGGTCTCATCCCCGATGGCGAGCCCGTGGTGCTCACGACGGGTGACACGGGTTACGTAAAAGCGGGCCGGATCCACGATGCTCGGTACCTCGAGGCCTGCAAACTCGTCTATGTGCACGAGCGCGCCTTTGGGTTTTGCGCGGCGAGCTGAGCTGGCTCGGGCCTGCGCGGGGCCAGCTCGCAAATAACAAAGTGACTGGTCACTTCTTATTTATTGCGCTACGTTTGGAAGGTGAGCGCAAACTCAGCTGTCGCCTCCCGCGCACAAAAAAAACGGGGCTCCACCATCCCTCCGGTCCGCCGCAGCCAGGAGCAACGGCGCTCGGAGACCCGTTTGATGTTGCTCGACGCGGCTCTCGAACAGCTGGTGGTCGCCGGGCTCTCGGCCTTCACGACGACCGAGGTCGTGCGGCGCGCCGGGGTGAGCCAGGGCGCGCTGTTTAAGTATTTCCCGACGAAATCGGAGCTGCTCGCCGCGGTCGCGGAACATTTGTTTGAACAGCTTCGCGCGCGTTACGAAGCTGATTTCGGTGCGCTCCCGCGTAGCCGGCGGAACCTTCAACGGGGTCTTTCCCTGCTCTGGGAGCAAATGCTCGACACTCGGCTGGCTGCAGCTTTCGAGCTCTACGCCGCCGCCCGAACGGATCGTGAGCTGCAAGCGCGCCTGGCCCCGGTGGTTCGTGCCCACCTCGCGCGGATTGAAGCATTTGGGGCGACGCTGAGCGAACTCGGCGACCCCGCGCGGGTCCGTTCGCTGACGGGCCTGGCCATCTCGGCGATCCAGGGGATGGTCCTCAATCAGCTGGCCCTGCCCGACGTGACGCAAGTTCGGCAGCTAAAACGTGATCTCGGCGCGTTGGGTGCCCTCTTGCACGGACGCCCGTCCTCGGCCGCCTCAGACCCGCCAAAGACTCAAGTCAGTCGTTCTTCACGGAGGAAACCCCATGCCTGAACACCTCGATCCCGCCCTTGTCGCTGTCCCCATTTATGTCGCCGCGATGTTTCTGGAATATGGCGCAACGAAGCGTCGCGAGGCCGCGGGGAGCCCGCTCGTGGGCTACGAGTTGCGCGATACCATCGCGAGCTTGGCGGTGGGGCTCGGCTCGGTCTTCAGCGTCGGGGTGCTTGGCATGGGCGTCGAGGCTCTTGCGACACGGCTTTACGGGCACCGGTTCTTTACGTTCGGGGACGGGCCGCTCACGTGGCTCGTGGGGATGCTAGCGTGGGATTTCGCCTACTATTGGATGCACCGAGCCGAGCATTCCGTGCGGATTCTATGGGCGACGCACGTGAGCCACCACTCGAGCCGGCACTACAACTTTTCGACCGCCCTAAGGCAGCCGTGGGGTCCGGTGCTGCTGCTCTTGGTTTACCCGCCCCTCGCGCTCCTTGGCCTGAAGCCGTGGGTGTTGATGACCTGTGGCGGGTTGAATCTGGTTTACCAGTTTTTTGTGCATACCGAGGTCGTGAAGAAGCTGCCGGCGCCGTTCGAGTGGCTCTTCAATACGCCGTCCCATCATCGCGTTCACCACGGTTCCAATCCACAGTATCTTGACAAAAATCACGGAGGCATCTTGATCATTTGGGACCGGATTTTTGGCTCCTTTGAGCCGGAGGTGGAGCCGGTGGTCTATGGCCTCGTGAAAAACGTCGAAAGTTATCATCTATGGACGATTTTCATTCACGAGTTCCAAGCGGTGGCTCGCGATGCAGCGAGTGCGAAGCGCTGGACCGACCGAGCCCGCCACGTCTTCGCCAACCCGGGCTGGAAGCCGAAGCCAGAGAGCGCCCTGACAGAACCGACCAACCTCACATGAACCGGCTGCCCACGAGCCGGTCACTCACGGCGCGCTGCCGCGGAACCGCGCTGCCGCTCATGGGAAAAGCCGCTGCTCGAGCCAGGTGCCGCTCTCGGGTTGGAGCTCATAGCGCGAGCGATCGTGGAGGCGAAACGCCCCTTCGTTCCAGAATTCGACGCGGTCGGGAGTGAGCCGATACCCCCCCCAGTGCGTGGGGCGCGGAACCGGCGCGCCGTCGAAGTCCGCGCGGGCCTGCTCGAGACGGCGTTCGAGTTCTTCGCGACCGGACAGCAACTCACTCTGCAAGGAGGCGTGCGCGCCGAGCTGGCTCTCACGGGGACGTCCCGCGAAGTACGCGTCGGACTCGGCCTCGCTCACGCGGGCAACCGAGCCTTCGATGCGAATTTGCTCACGCAAGGTCTTCCAGTGAATGCAGAGCGCGGCAACTTTCTGCCCGTCCAGCTCTTGTCCTTTTCGGCTCCGATGGTTCGTGTAGAACGTGAACCCGCGCTCGTCGTAACCGCGCACCAAGACGACCCGTGCGCTCGGACGGCCCGTCGCATCGACTGTCGCGAGCACGGCGGCGTCGGGATATTCGGGCTCGGCTTGTTTGGCGCGCTCGATGGCCTCTCGGAATCGTTCGATCGGACTCACGTGACCTTCATGAATCAAAGGTGACGCGCTGTCGAGGTGCGATGGAGCCTCAGGGCTTCGTCAGGATGCGCATTTTATCGTCGAGCCCGTTCACCTCGATGGTCCGGCGGCTCCCGAGGGGGAGTTCGTCAAACTCGAGCTGCGTCGGCGGCTTCCACTCGTGGTGCGCCTTCTTCTTGTTGTTTTCCTCGAAAACAATCCGATAGCTGGGGACGCGCGTCGCTCGTTCTTTTTCACCGGCTCCGCACGCTTTTTCAAGGGCTACGCGTTCATCGCTCGCCCATGTTGGCGGCTCGCTTGCGCCTTGATCGGTGATGTCACGTTGGTGGGCCCAGCGCCACGCGCGCCACGCATACCATTCTGCATAGCGTGGCACGTCCTTGTAAACGGCCACGTCGCGGTAGCGCGTCTCCGAGCAATACTTGGTGGAGCAGCGTTCGTCCCCGCTCGAACAGCTTTCAAAGCCGTTTTTGTTCGATGTGCAACGTACTGGACTCTTAGAACAGGTTTCACCACACGCTACGCTCTCGCTGTAGGACTCGCGCCTCGTACCGTCTTGAACCTTGTCGACGTGATGGACGCGCTGCCCTTGAGCGCTCGGGTTCAGGGCATCGCTCGGTTTGGAGAAGCCTTCCTCGTCCACGATTTTGTAACGCTCGACCGATACCGTGTGATTCCAGCTGCGCTCGACCACCTGAGCCTCGACTTGGCGCGTGCGGAACGCCCAGCAACAGCCGAGGAACATCAGGAGGAACAAGGCGCCACAGCCAATGCCGATACGCTTCCCTTTTGACAGCGGTTGGCGACCGTTGGGCGGGATGACCGGCGGCTCGAGGGGTGCGGGGCGCTCGGCTTGGCCTTGCTCCGCCCCGCACTCGGCACACTCGCCGCTATCACGGCGCTGCTGCGAGCCACAATACGAGCAGGCCCAGTCCTCGCCGGCCGTCGCTTGCTTGAGGAGCGCGGGGTCCGTGACGGCGTCGGCGAGGGTCGGCGTAGCTGTCCCTGAGCGGTAATACGCTTCGTCGCCTTTCGGCTTCCCACAGTTTTGACAGACTTTGTAGCGACCGAGGTTGTCAACGCGGCACGTGCTGCAGCGCCAGTGCATTTCGACTTGAAATTCGGGCATGGTCGTTCACGACAAAGTAGCCGAGCGCAGCGTCTACTTCCAAGCGCTGTGCAACCGCAGGCGGTGCGGTTGGCTCTGTGACGTTCGCATTCGGTGCTCGCGAGCGAGCAGGAGCTGCCTTGAGAACGCGCTGAGGCGCAGGCGCTGGGGTCCCGTTACGGCTGTTTGCTGATACTCGCGACGAGTGCGTCGAAGTCCGGTCGGGCTGCCTCGAGCGAGGCCCTCGGTCCGACAAGTTTGAAGAAATAGTGCTCCCCTGGGTTGAGCGAGACGATGGCGCCGAGCAGCATCCAATTGGCATGTTTGCCGCCGGTGCCTCCCATCGCTGGACCGCCGCCCGCGTACTCCCCTTGGATCTCGACCAGTGAAACCGTGACCTCGTTGGGATTCTTTTGACCGGTCTTCGCCTTTGAACCTCCGAACTGACCCTCCCAGCGTTCGATGTTCGTCTCCGCCGTGCCGCCCGCGACGACCACGCTGAGCTCCGATGCCTCGGTGTCACCATCGGCCTTCGGAAGGATGTAAGTAGCGAGCCGCATCGCGCTTGCGCTCTTTCCGTCTTGCCAAGCGGCAGGTTTTTTCCACCTGACGGCACCGGTCTGCGCTGCGGGCGGGCGCCCAGGCGCGGGAGCTTCCGCCACCGCCGCGCTGGTACTCGCGGCCGTTTTATTGGCGGGCGTTGCCGTCCCTGGCGACGGCTCCGCCTGCCGGTCGTCACACGCAAATGGGAGCGCTGCGGCACCGACGATTGCAAGCACGAGTGCCGCGAGCTTAAGGCGATTGGGTTTCTCTTCAGCCATGACTTTCTTCCGTGTGTGAGTTGCGCGTTTAGGCCCGCTCGGTGGTCACGCTGTGGGCTCGTACCCCGAGTCCATCGAAACGATGGGTTCTTGCTCGCCGCTTGAGATGTCCCCGATTTGGCGAGGCCATCTCAATTGAATCGAGGGCTAGTGGCTACCTGGCGGGGCTGCTCCCGCTTTAGCCGCGGCCTTACCGGGGGCCACACCGGGAACCTTACCGGCAGCATTGGGTGCTCGGGCCGCTGCGGCTGGTTCGTTTGGTGCGGCGCTTTCGCTCGGCCGCGGTGAGCGCTCGACTTTTTCGCCCGGCATCACGGGCTTTCCGGCATTCGGAGTCCCCGCTGGATGCAGACGGGGCACGGCTACCGGTTTCCCATCGGGGCCGGGCAGTCGAACGAGATTGTCTGGCGCCACCGCAAGTTGATCCGCTTTGCCCATGTCATCTTTCGCTACCCGAAAGGTGTTTGGTCGGGACAGTTCGGAGCACCCGATAAGTGCCAAGGCGGTCGCGAGGCTGGCGAATGCAGCGTTCTTCATGCGGCCGATAGGGTAGCACATTCAGGCTGGGCCGGGGCACCCGCTCCGGTGCCGCTCATTCTCCACCCACCCGGTTGACGAGGGGCCTGTTCGTCCGCACATTCCGGCCATGATGAGCTGGCCGACGACGAACGGCACCGAAGGCGTTCACGTCCCGACTCTTGCCGAACTGGCCGAGCTGCAGCCGGAGCCTGCTGAGTATGCGTACCTCGGCCCCGTCAGCGAACGGCGCGTCGCACGAGAGTGGGGACTCGTCCTTGCGTCGCAGTCCGTTCCCCATGCCTTGGTCTTCACCATCGAGGGTTGGGTTCTTCAGGTCCCGCGCACGAGCGCCGACAAAGCGGCCCGCGCCGTTCGTCTTTATCGGGACGAGAACCGTGATTGGCCGCCCATCGAGAAGCGCGATGTGGCGCGTCATCGCTCTTCCTACGCGGTGGGCGTGGGGTTTGCGCTCTTATGGCTGTTTTTCGCAGGCGTGACCGGGCCTGCGGCACGCGGCGCGACGTGGTTTGAACATGGCCGAGCGGACGCTCATCTGCTCTTTTCGGAACCGTGGCGGATGGTGACGGCGCTGACCCTTCACGGTGACTCGCAGCACGTCCTCGGAAACGTGATCAGCGGAACGATCTTCGGCACGGCCGTCAGTCGCCGCATCGGTCCTGGTGGAGCGTTGCTCGCTGTGGCTTCGGCGGGCGCACTTGGGAACGCCGCGAATGCTCTCGCTCATTACCGTGTGGGTCACTTGTCCATCGGGGCCTCGACGGCCGTGTTTGCGGCCATCGGGCTCCTCGCTGGTTTTCAGACGCTTGTTTTGTTCGCCGGAAGAAAAGAGCCGAAACGCCGTAAGTTCGGCTTGATAACCCTCGCAGGCCCCCTGGCCGGTGGGTTGGCACTCCTCGGTTCTCTCGGGTCGGGTGGCGAAACGACCGACCTTGGCGCCCACGGCTTCGGCTTTCTAATGGGGGTACTCACCGGTCTCGCAGTGGCCGCCGTGATGGTGAAGCGTGGCGAGTCGAAGCGCCCTTCGCGTGCGCTGCAAGTTGCACTCGGTTTCGGGGCCGCTGCACTCGTCGGCGGATCGTGGGCCCTCGCGATGGCGCACTGATGGCTCGCTGTCGTTGAGCGCTCGACGTGCAAAGGCCCGCGGCCTGGAATTCGCTGTAGCGCAGCATGCCAACGCAGTGCCTGCGGTTTCTGTATTTCGGGCTCCCTCGACACCGAGGCTCCATTGAGGTAAGCGCCGCCCCTGATGTCCAGTCGTACGAGAGCCGCATCGTTGCCGGGGCTCCGGTGGTCTTGGACCGAGCGTGTCTTGTTTGGGGCCTTGTTGGTGGCCGGCGCAGCCGTGATTGTCGCGGGTTTTCGTGAATTCTACTTCTCGACGGACGACGCTTACATCGCGTTTCGCTACGTGCGAAATTTGCTCGACGGACACGGCCTCGTGTGGAACCCCGCGCCCTTTCATCGAGTGGACGGCTACACCAGTTTCGGCTGGGTCATGGTGCTTTACACCGTGTCGCGGCTCACGGGCCGGATGCCCCCCGAGGTGTGTCACCCGCTGACGCTCGGATTGAGCTTGGTCACTTGGGTTCTCTTCCTCGTCCTGGCCTGTCGGGTGGTCGATGCCGCTCTCGGAGGTCACAAGGACGCGAAGCCGAAAACGATGCAACGGTTCGGGCTCGTCGCGCTCGCGGGTCTCGGCCTGGTGACGAATCGCACGTTTCTAACCTGGACGAGCTCGGGCCTCGAGACCGCGATGTTCACGTGCATCGTCACGGGGTGGGCCCTCGCGCTCTTCGGGCAGCGCAGTCGTTGGGCGCCGTGCCTCGTCGCGGCGCTCGCGGCGCTCACGCGACCCGAGGGTCTCCTGGTGTGGACACT
Organism: Polyangiaceae bacterium; assembly: GCA_947502375.1. Classification (GTDB taxonomy): domain Bacteria; phylum Myxococcota_A; class Polyangia; order Polyangiales; family Polyangiaceae; genus SYFR01. The sequence goes on along the minus strand of CANMZR010000170.1, from coordinate 2,390 downwards.
CACGCTGGGCTGGCTTGCTTGGAAGTTGCTCCTGGTCGGGCTCGAGGCTCGGCGCGTGCGACGACGGCTCGTTCCCATCAAAGGCGCACTCGACGTGAGCTGTGAGCCGGCAAAGCCCGACGGCGACGCGCGCAACCTGCGACTCGAAACCCTCGCGCTCGCGGCCGCCGCGTTGACGGCACTTGTCCCAGTGCTTGTGCACGCACTTTGGCATCGCTTGACGTACGAGGCGTGGCTACCCAACACCTACTACGCGAAGGTTGCGCGGCCCGTGCCGAGCATGGGTCTGCGGTACGTCGGTTCCTTCCTCATCGAGTACACGGCCTGGCCGGGCGTGCTGCTGCTCGCTGGGTTCGGGCTCCGTGCAGCCGTGCGCCGGCGCTTGTCGAGCGAGGCCCTCGTGGTGATCGCGTTCGTCGCGGGACTGCTTGGCTACTACGGTCTCGTCGTCGGCGGTGACCACTTCGAATTCAAGGCATTTCACTGCATCGTGCCGCTCTACTGGGTCGGCGTTGCCTGGGCGCTCGGCGTCGCTTGGGCGCCCACGATGCGCCGGCGCGTGTTCACCCTCGTGACGGCCGCCGTGCTCGTCACGACGAGTTGGCCGATCGCTTGGGGGCACCACTTCCTGACCCGCGCGCTCACCTCCAGAAGGGACACCTTCAAGTTGCGGTACGCGATGGCGCCCTACGCACCGGTGTTTCTGCGCGGTTACGTCGGCGCTTACGACGCCATGCAGGCTTCGCTTATCGACGCCTTTTATGGGATGCGCCACCGCGAACACGCCGCGTTCTTCACATGGAAACTCGGCGAGATCCCCGATGCGCCACCGCGGCCGTTCGACCCAGCGAACCCCGATGTGGCGCTCGTGGGGGAAGTGGGGTTGCTCGCTTACCGCTACCCATCGGTGGCGGTCATCGACGTGTTTGGGTTGAACGATCGCTTCATCGCCAGGTACCGGCGCACGGAGCGGAGGCATCAGCGCATCGGGCACAACGCGGTCCCACCGCCCGGCTACCTCCAGGGTTTCGATGCCAACGTGGTCATTGAGAACAACATCGTGACGCGGCGTTCACACAAGGTACCGCTCACGCCGGCGCGCATTGCAGCTATCGAGGCGGCGGCTCGGCGCGAGGTCAGGGCGCATCCCTGAACGTTCCGCGACCGGGCTACGACTTTCGGCAGGAGTTGGCCTGCTGCATGTCTGCGTTCGACGCGGCCACGCACGTCTTGCCTGGTTCGGCTATTCGGTCGGCACGTCGGTGTGCTCGGAGGGCTGCGCCCCCGGATGGCTCGCCCGGAGTTGGTAGGAATTGACATGGGGTGTCATTAGTGACACCATTAACACCGATGGCAAAGCTCGACGAGCTGATCGAGCACATCCGGCACAGCCCGCGGAACGTCCGCTTCGCCGATGCTTGCACGGTCGCCGATGCCTTCTTCGGCGAGGCTCTGCAACAAGGAACGAGCCACCGGGTGTGGAAAATGCCGTGGGCAGGCGATCCACGGGTCAACATCCAGCAGGACAAGGGTGGCAGGGCGAAGGCGTACCAAATGCAACAGCTCCTGAAAGCTATCGACCGGCTGCATGCCGAGCAGGCGAAAAAGGCCGAGGAGACGAAGCCGCCGCCGAAGGAAGAAGCATCGGAAACGCCCCGGAAGAAACAGAGGAAAAGGAAGTAGAGCCATGGCCAAGGGCAAGATCACAGAAAAGACGCAGAACAAGATCGTCGAGGAGTACAGCTACCGGGTCATCTGGTCGCCTGAGGACGACGAGCATGTAGGGCTCTGCGCCGAGTTCCCGAGCCTGTCGTGGCTGGCGCCGTCGCAGGTTGAGGCCCTCAAGGGCGTCGTCAAGCTAGTGGGCGAGGTCGTAAGGGACATGCAGCAAGCCGGGGAAGTCGTGCCGACGCCGATCTCCAAGCGAACCTACAGCGGGCAGTTCAAGGTGCGCATTCCGCCGTTCTTGCATCGGCAGCTCGTCCTCGAAGCCGAAGAAAACCACGTCTCGCTCAACCGCTTCATCAGCGCGAAGTTGGCGAGCGGATGAGCTTGCTGACCGGATGGGCCGAACACGAAACGCGCGCTATCCTGTTGACGATCACCACCGTAGAAATCCGATCGGTACCGCGCGGGACGGAAGAAACGGGCTGTCACCGAGCTCCTGCGGACCCGGCGCGACACGCACGTCTTGCCTGGTTCGGCTATTCGGTCGGCACGTCGGTGTGCTCGGAGGGCGGCGCCCCCGGATGGCTCGCCCGGAGTTGGGGACGTTTGGCCGAGCCGCCATCCTCGAGCAGCTTCGTCTCTTCGGTCCGTGGCACGATCAAGAAAACGAGCTCTTTTACGCTCTTTCCGTCCTCATTCGTCTCTTTCACCGCGATGGTCAC
>CANMZR010000169.1 GCA_947502375.1 Polyangiaceae bacterium | reverse complement strand
GGATTCGGCCACGACCTATCTCGCCGTGTTTCTCGGTGACGCTACGTCGAGCAGCCTCGCGTCACCCAGCCCTGTGATTGACACCTTTGGGGTACTAGGACGACCTTCCCCTCAGATGCTCACTACCCTTTAATCAGGCAGCAAGAGCAAGCGCGTTGTCGTTCGCAACTAAACGGCCCGGTTATTTCGCGGTCCAGGCGCCGCAGCACGCAGACAAACCTTCCATCCCCACGTCGAAACCGTTCGGCCCCTCGGTGAGTCCACAAAGACTACCACCCGTCTCCACGGAGCGCCACCGTCGGCTGCGCCTCGGAGTACGGTGTTCGTTCCTCCTGGCCTTTTTTCGACCCATGAAGCCATGAAACAGAGTCTGGCTTCTGAGCCCGCTTATTCCAGCTGGGACATGATTTCCTGATGCTCTGGGAAGCGATTCGTTTGGGATTTGTCCCAAAGTTTTCTTCCGTCCGCAAGCACGGTGAACTCACCTCGGCCGCCCGGTGTGAGCTTCACCTCGACGCCTGTTTTCGCCTTCATCGCAGCCCCGAGACTCGAGGCCTTTGGAAGGTAGCTTCACATCACGCAGTAACGGATCTCGTACGACATCCTGTCTTCTTACTGGGCGATGTTCTTCAAATCCAGCATTTCTTCCGCATTCGGAACCACGACGAGCTCGCAGCGTCGGTTCTTCTGGCGTCCTTCGTGCGAATCGTTTTTGGTGAGAGGATCGGTGTCCGCAAACCCGGCGGCGCTCCAGCGTTTGTCCGGCAAAGAGCCCTTGTTCGGATCGATGAGGTAGAGCAGAACGGTTCGCGCGCGCATCAGCGAGAGGCCCCAGTTGTCGCGGAAAATTCCGCCCTTCAGCGGCTCGTTGTCCGTGTGTCCGGCGACCTGGTAAAAGCGCGAGCGGAGCGAGGCGTCCGCGTTGATGATCTGCGCCACCTTGTTGAGGATATCTTCGCCGTTTTTCTTTAAGACGTCCTTGCCGGTGTCAAAAAGGACGTCACCCGGGAGCGAGATCATCATTCGGTTGTTACGGATGCTGACCGAGAGTCCAAGGCTCGTGAGAGCTTCGAGCTTTTTGCGGAGTTGCTCGAAACGCTGCTTGATTCGATCGAGCTGATCGGCCCGCTGCTTGTATTCAAAAATTGCGGCTTCGAGCTCGCGCTGGTTCGCGGCCAGCTTTCCGACCTCGGTGCTGCGCGAGTCCAGGTCCGCGCCGACTTTCTGAAGATCGATGCCCATCTTCTCAAGGTCCTGCGCCAACTTCACGGCGCGATCCTTTTCGGCCTGGAGTTGCGCGACGGTCTCGGCAAGCGTTCGCTTCGTCCCGTTGCTGTCGGTGAGCAGTTGCTCGTACCTGGCAAGTTGCGCCCGCCACTCCACTTCGGAGTGGCCACAACCCGGCGCGAGACATGCGAGCAATGCGACCCCAATGGTACCGAATGGCCAGCGATTCATCGCGCACATCGCTACCAAACTAACGCAATCACGGCAAGCGTCCATGTACAAGCCGCGGCTAGCATGCGATGTTCAGCGCTCATTCACTCTGCGCGCTCGACAGCTCAGGCGCGGTCCTCTTAAAGGTGGCGAACGATGGCACATTCAATCACACTCATCCCAGGCGACGGAATCGGACCCGAAGTCAGCGCGGCCGCTCGCAGTGTCATCGAGGCGGCCGGTGTGGCCGTGGATTGGGACGTTCAAACGGCCGGTCTTGAAGTCGCGCGCGCGGGAGGCAATCCGCTGCCCGATCGCGTGATCGATTCCATTCGCGCGAATCGGTTCGGGTTGAAGGGTCCGTGCGGCACACCCATCGGCGGTGGTTTTCGCTCGGTCAATGTGACCTTGCGCCAGACGCTCGATCTCTACGCGAACGTGCGACCCATCAAGAGTCTGCCGCGTGTCGAGGAGCGTTTTGACGTCGACATGGTCATTGTTCGAGAGAACACCGAGGGTCTCTATGCCGGCCTCGAGTTGATGATCATGCCGGGCGTCGCGCAGAGCATCAAGCTCACCACCGAGCGGAGCTCACGCCGTATCGCCGAGTTCGCATTTCGCTACGCCGAGCGCCACGGGCGACCGTGGGTAACGATGGTTCATAAAGCCAACATCATGAAGATCTCGGACGGGCTCGCCCTTGAGACGACGCGCAAGGTTGCTCCGCTTCACCCGACCATCGAGTTGCGCGAGATGATCGTCGATGCTGCGGCGATGGTCATGGTGCGGAACCCGAACAGTCTTGGCGTCTTGGTCGCTGAGAACCTCTACGGGGACATCCTTTCGGACCTCGGTGCCGGCCTCGTCGGCGGTCTCGGCTTCGTTCCAGGAGCAAACATCGGTGACGATGCGGCCGTGTTCGAAGCGGTTCACGGCACCGCACCCGACCTCGCGGGCAAAGGGATTGCGAACCCGACAGCGATGATTCAGAGCGCGGTGATGATGCTCCATCACCTTGGCGAAAAAACCGCGGCTGACGCGATTCAAAAAGCGATCCTCCGTCAATACGACGAGCGCAAAGTCATCACTGGGGACATTGGCGGCAACGCCGGAACGACAGCGTTCACCGCGGAGCTGTGTCGTTTGGTTCGCGAGATTCGCGAGACTTCGGGTTGAGCGCGTCCAGCGTACGCAGGGTCGTGACCGTTCGCTGATCCATGAGGGCCAGGAGGTCTTCGATGGTCGCTCGCGCGTCGGGCCCACTGGCCGCCGTCGTGAAGGCAAACGCAAGACAGGTCCGCACGTGCGCGCCAAAGGCCGTGATGTAGCCTTCGACGTGGGGCAGCGGGGCTGGTCCTTTGGTGGCGCTTGGGGGCACCGGTGAGAGCACCCCCACCTGAACGTTCACGTCGAAGCCCGCGAGCTCGCGTGGGCCGTGCGAGAGGACCTCGCCAGCACGCGGAAAGTCACGGTAAAGGCGCGCCTCCGTCTCGCACGTCGCGGGCGTCATCCGTTCGCTTGCGAGCCAACTCGATACGACGAGCATCGAGCCCGTGGCGGGATGGTCGAGCTGGCTGAAACGGCTCTTTTTTTTGCGCAAGCCATGCCACCCCGCTCGATCAGGAAGTTCGACGGACAGCCCAAAACGCATCAAAGCGACGCGCTGAAAGCTCGACCAAGGCTCGCGGGGCGCAGCCTTCGAGAACGTGCCCGCGCCGAGTGAATCGGCTCCCCCGCCCGTGGGCACCGCGCCAGCACAAGCCGACACCAGGACGGCGATCGCGATGAAACGAAGCCCCATTCGAGGCTCTCGCTCAGACCAGCGTGAGCCAATCGGGATGGCTCTCGTCGGTGCCCTTCACGACGTCGAAGTAACGCTGCTGCAGCCGCACCGTGATCGGCCCCGGTTTGCCTTCTCCGATCATGCGGTCATCGACCTCGCGGATCGGTGTGACCTCGACGGCAGTGCCCGTAAAGAACGCCTCGTCGGCGAGGTAGAGTTGGTCACGGGTGATGAGCTGCTCCGCGACTGGGATCCCGAACTCGCGGGCCAGTTGCAGGATGGAGTCCCGCGTGATGCCACCGAGGATCGACGAAGAGAGCGGCGGCGTGATGAGCTTGCCATCCTTGACGATGAACAAGTTTTCACCGGAGCCTTCGCAAACATGCCCGTTCGAGTCGAGCAGGATCGCCTCGTCGTAGCCGGCGGTCTTGGCTTCACGCTTTGCCAGCACCGAGTTGGTGTACTGCCCCATGATTTTTCCCTTGGCGAGCGAGATGCTCGGATGGTGCCGAACCCACGCGGAAATCTTCGTGCGGACACCCAGCTCGAGCGCGTTTGCACCAAGGTACGCGCCCCACTTCCACGCGATAATCGCCGTGCGGATGCGGTTGTCGGGGGCGTATACGCCCATCGTGCCATCACCGACAAAGACAATCGGGCGCAGATAGCCTTCGACCAATTCGTTCGCTCGAAGCAGCTCGCAGCTCGCTTCGCACAACTGGGCTTTCGTGAACTCCGGCTGCATGGCGATGAGCTTGCACGTGTCCATCAAGCGCTGCATGTGCTCGCGCAGCCGGAACACGGTCGTCGTGCCGTGGGTGCGTCGGTAGGCGCGGATGCCCTCGAAGGCGCCGAGCCCATAATGCAGCGAATGGGACAGAATGTGGATGTTCGCCGAGTCCCAGTCGACGAGCTGTCCGTCTAGCCAGATTTTTTTGAGCTTTTCGATGGCCATGGCGTCGGTCGCAACCGCGTACAAGCTTTGTGGTGGGGAGCCAAGCCCCCTTTCTGTTCGCCATGCTCGATACGGCCTGGCGCGACCCTCGACTCGACCCGTTTTTCGGCTGTTTCGTTTGCGGGTTGTGCTACGTACGGAAAACCGATTATGGCGCAACCGCGACGTGGATCGAGGGGTCCAAATAGAACAGGCAACGACCGCAGCCGCGGCGCGGGTCGGGACGGAGGCTTTCGGACCGAGACGAAGGTCTGGCATGATCCGCTGTTGAAACAAGCCGGCGCTCGCGGCGGAACTCAGCCCGTGCCCGAAGCGGTCCTGCCGGTTGTTGAGGAACGGCGGCCCGTCGTTGTGAAGCGAGTGGCGCGCATCATCGCGGTGCCCCTGCCGTCGAGTGATCCCAAAGAGCAAGAGCGTCAGCGGTTGCTCGGCCGCATGCTCACGGCTGAAGGTCGGCTCGCGGTGACTCGGGCGGTGGATGAATTTCTCGCACGTGGGCATGCGCTGCCCCAGGTTCAGGGCGTGTGGTTGCAAGTCCTCGAGCATCGCGACGAAGCGAGAGTTGCCGAGGCCATCGAGCGGTTGCAGATGATTCTCGCAGAGGTTCCAGTCGAGCGTCGCGCCATGCTCGAGTCGCGGTTGCGGCGCATCGAGGCGTTCGCGGAAGAGCCCTCGACACGCGCGGCAGCTGGCGGCTTGTGGCGGTTCCTTCAAGCCAAGGCGAGCGAGTCTGCGGCTCATCCGCTTCCCGACGATTCCGATGAATTGTCGGTGACTTCGTGAACCTACCCGAGGCGAAACCGGCGCCGAGGCTCGAACCGCGAGAGTTCGCGCGGCTGTTCGCTGAGCTCGTCAAAGAGCACGGGAACCGTCGCGAGAACGAGCGCTGTGTCCAGTGCGTGGATTGCTTGCGCTGCGTTGACTCCACGTTTTGCAAAGCGTCTCGTGAGCTCGCCCGCTGCAATTATTGCGTCGATTGCGAAGGCTGTATCGACTCAAACCACTGTTTCGGTTCCCGCACCTTGGTCGGGTGCACGCACTGCGCGGAGTCGGACCGGTGCTCCCGCTCGGCCTACCTCGAGCGTTGCGCCGACTGCGATGACTGCCGTTACTGTTTCGGTTGCGTCGGGTTGTCCGGCCGTGAGTTCCACATCTTGAATCGTCCATACGGGCGGAGCGAGTACTTCAAGATGACGGTGGAGTTGAAGCAATCGCTCCGGTGACAGGTGAGCCAGAACTCCCGATGGATTCGGTTGCTGCCGCACGCTGGGAGGACGCCCGTCTCGACTTCACCGTCGAGGAAATGAAGCGGGCGCTCATCGAGCTCAGCGGATGCTCAAGCCGAAACCCGCCGCCAGCATGGTCGAGAGCAGATTGCACGCGGCGTGGAACGCGATCCCCGCGCCGATGCCGCGGGTCCGGGCGCGCAACCAACCGAAAGCGAGCGCCGGAAAGAAGACCGCGAGCCGTCCTGGATGAGGAACCGTCAACAGGTGACCGACCGCGAAGAGCGCGGCGGTGACGAGCCAGCCGGGGCCGAGGTCGGCATCAAAGATGCGCCAGCGGGCACCCCAGCGACCGTCCAACGCACTTTGCAAATAACCTCGAAAGAAGGCTTCCTCTGGCAGCGCGACCACCACCACTTGACCCGCTGCGCGGTCGAACATGTCGGGCGGGAAGGCCAGGTTGAACGTGCGGGTTGGCGCCCACACTTTGCCGAACGCGATAGCGAAGATCGGAAAGAAAAGGCAGCTCAGCACCACCGCCCACCCGAGCGCGCCCAAGAACGCACGGAGAATTCGACCCGCCGAAAGGGCTTCTGGCTCGAACCAGCCGCCGAGGGACAACCCGTACGCGCGAATGGAATCGCTGTCCTTTTGAAGCACGAGCCACCAGCTGGCTCCGAGGAAAATAGCTGCGACGCCGAGGTTCGCGTACTCCCCTTTCAACAAACGAGAAGCCCCCGTGACGGCGAGGGTCACGAGCAAAGTGACCGCCAGCGCTCGCGCGGGCGACGGCCACACCGAAGCTTCGGATAGGCCGGCGCTTTCCGCGTCGAGGTTTTCTTCGCTCACGCCTTGGCGGTCGCGGCCAGGCGCTGCTGTTGTTGCTGCAAGAACTGCGCAACGACCTGCGAGCGCTGGATGGCGAACTGCTTGACTTCTTTGTTCGGCGAGCCGGCCAGTGCGTTGAGGAGACGGGTCACCTTGTCGAGCTGTCCGGTCTGGAACAGCGCCTCGAAGTAGTTGTTCGCGAGGTGAACATTGTTCGCCATCTTCGGCTCGTGCTTGCTGAGAAGCTCGGTGATTTTGTCGAGTTTCCCTCCTTGGCCATAAAGCGCGGAGAGGCAGAGCAGCGCGAGAGGATCGGCGTCGTTCGCTTGAACGCCTTTTTCAGCGAACGCGATCGCCACGTCTCGCGTCTCTTCTTTGGTCGAGTAGAAGCCCTGAAGCGCTACCCAAGGTGCCGAATTTTTCAGGTCCTTGGCGCGCTCCTCGATGAAAGCCACAGCTTTTTCCTCGCCATCGCGCTCGCGGTGGGTCTGAAACATGTATGCCCAGGCGTCGACGCAACCCACGTCGAGTGCGATGGCCTTCTCGATCTCCTCGTCCTCGCGGCCCGTTTCGGTCTTCTTTGCAAAGACGCGGGCAAGGTGCAAGTGCGGGTAGGGGCTCTGCTTCAGGAGGTTGCCCGCGCCGGTGAGCGTGCCTTCGGCCTTATCGAGTTTGTCTTGTTGCAGTTGGCAGATCCCGAGGGCGAGCCAGTCTTCACCAGTCCCACCTTTGGCCACGAGCTTCGTCAGAACCTGCTCCGCGCGGGCGTGGCGCTGATGCTTCAAGAGTTCCTGCGCAAAGATGCGCGCACGGTTCAGATCGTTCGGCTCTTCGTTCCAATGTTGCTCGAGCCCTGAGAGCAGGTCCTCGAGGCCGATGGCGATCGGACGGCCTTGATCGTCCGAGACCTGGACGGCGGGGCCGTTGAAGCCCAAGAGCGCCCAAAGCTGATCGTTGGTGACGACGAGTGGGCCTTTTTCGAGTTGCAGAAGGAGTTCATCCGTGGGTTTCGTGACGGGTACGACCACGAGCGCGTTGGCCGGTATCGCTCCTTGAAACGAACTTGCCGGTGCCACAACCGCGGCTCCACCTTGGATCTGAAGCCCCGATACGTTTTGTTTTTGTTGCCCGTTGCTGGTCGTCATTGCTGTTCTCCTCCCCATCACCCAAAGGGTCATGGGGCGCGAAGGCTAGCAAGGCCGGCCGCTACGGGCAACCGGTCGCGTCACACGACCTTGGCGCGAAACCCGACCGCGACCACTTGGGTCTTGTCGACGCCGATTTGGCCGGCTGCGGTGAGCGCGCAGTCGAAATGGTCGAGCGCCTTCACCGCGGGGCCTTGGGTGACCGCACCGTTGTTGTCGAACTTGGAGCTGTGGCAGGTGCAACGGACACCGACTCCCGCGGTGACTTGGCCCTTCGGGTTCATGTCGCAAAATTTGTGGGTGCAGAGCGCCGACATCGCGTAAACGCCCGCGGCGTCGAGGCCAAGAAGCACCCCTTGCCCCGCCTGTTTCAGCGTGCCTAAAACGAGGTCAGCCACGTTGCCCAGAACCGTGTACTTCGCCGGCAGGCCTCCGCCGCCGCCCGAGCTGGCCGAGCTGGCCGAGCTGGCCGAGCCGGTCGAGCCGGTCGAGCCGGTCGAGCCGGTCGAGCCGCCCGAGCCGGCTGCCGTTGCGGCGTCCGTGGAGTTGCTGCCACCACCCGCGCCACCCGCGCCACCCGTCGCTGCCGAATTGCCGGTGGCCGAGGTCGAGGTCGCTTCGGAGCCACTCGCGGTGGAGTCCGTTTCGGCCGGATTGCACGCCGCTGCGAGTGCGCCTGCACCCACGACCTTAAGAAAGACTCTTCGCTCGTTCATCATCCGACTCCGTTAAAGCAAAAAAAGTTACTTCCAAGTTTCGAGACCGGAAAAGCATAACGTAACTTGAGCAGTCGGGCATTACTGCAAACACATCACGCCCACGGCCATCGCGCGCTCACGGGGTCGTTACCGGGAAGCTTCCTGCGAGTCGCGCCGCTTCGAGTCACCGTCAGCGAGCTTTGGTGTAATCTCGCTAGCACTTGATGCGCGATGGAATTCTTCGCCGAAGCGGCGGCCTTTTGCGGCTGACCGTCTTTTTGTTGGCGGGCTGTGGCGTGGCTCCGCGTTCCATTCCGCCGCCGACCGCGCTCGCTGCGGTTCAAACTCTCAACCCGGAGAGTTTTCTGGTTGCGGCCTGTCATGAGCGCGCGGTGGGCCTGCAGTCGTGGTTGCGAGAGGTCGATGACCTTGGTTGGCCGCTAAGCTCCTCGCTGCTCGATGGTGGGGTGCACCTCGTTGCGCGCTCGGGGCCGAGCCTCGATGAGCCGGGGCCGGTCGTTCATCTGACTTCGTCCGAACAAGCGCTCGACGGCATGCGGTACCCGAACCTAGCGTTTCTTGGTGAGCATCTGGCGGAGGCGTTCGAAGTGCGACATCGAGCGCTCGAGTCCTCGCCGTTTATTGGGAATTCGCAGGTTTATTTGGCGATCGATGCCGACGTTGCTTGGTCGCGCGTCGTCGAGTTGGCGGAGCGTGTCGTGGCGGCAGGAGCGAACCGCGTCGCGTTCGTGTTCTTCGATTCTTCCCGCGCCGTGCCGTCTTTGGCGCCCTCGATCATCGACCGCGACCTGGGTCAATTGAGTCGTGCCAGTGCCTCGAAGCGCGGGCAGATTGTCGCGGAGTCGCTCGCGTTCGTCTACCAACAATGCCCATCCGCCCTGCAGCTCATCGGTCAGTTTGGGCAGGATGTTCCCGAGGTGCAGCAGGCGCTCGTCGAACGGCTTCCAGCGGCTCTCGAGAACTGCCAATGCGCCGTGGACGATGCTTCGGTGCGCTCGCTCCATTGGGCCCTTTTTGGAGATCCGCGGCCTGCGTCCAGAGTCACCGTGGCGCTCGTCGCCGCGAGCAACCGTTCCGCACGTGTTCTTTCGGCGGCTGCGAGTACGCCCTGGCAAGCGGCTCACGAACTCATTCTTTCGACGGAGCGTGCACCGACCGAGTTCGCTGCGCTTGCGGTCGATGGCGGACTGTCCGTCGAGCCCATCGTAGCCATGCGGCTTCTCAACTCGAACCCGTCCGGCAAGCGACCGTGAGCGCAATGGTCGCCGGAAACTTCGGACGGTCCGAGCTCGAAGTCGGCCAGGGTTCCCCTGCCGTGGTGGACGGATGGCGGCGCTACGAGCTCGCGAAATACCGTTCTGCCGCGAGAGCCCAGCAGTTGACGTCGTCTTTGCTGTTGCTCGGTGCGTCGGCCGCGTTGGTGCAGGATGCCTTGCGTATCAGCGCGCTCGAACTCGCTCACGCCGAGCTTTGCCATGCGGTGATGCGGGGGGCCGGCGGTGTCGAGCTACCAGCGGGCCCGCGTGACGCAGCCGAGTCGCTCGCGCGGCATGGCGAGTCCGTCGAAGGGGCTGTCGTGCGGTTCGCCGTCGAGTTTTTTTGTCTCGGCGCAGCCGTCGCCGGCCGGGTTTTCGAGGCCGCTCTTGAG
>CANMZR010000168.1 GCA_947502375.1 Polyangiaceae bacterium | reverse complement strand
ACGGCGTCTCAATCACGCCGCTCAGGGCGCCGACCGGCATCGAAAAAGCCGTGTCCTCGAAGGCCTTCACCATTTGACCGCGACCAAAACTGCCGAGGTCGCCTCCTTGGGCGCGAGACGGGCAATCCGAGTTGGCACGGGCAAGCGCTGCGAACTCGGCGCCGCTATCGAGTTGCTGCTTGAGCTCTTCAATGAGCTTTACGGCTTCGTCTTTGCTGCGCGTCGCGCTTGACCGCATCGAACCCGAATACATCAGAAGAATGTGAGAGGCTTGCACCTTGTCGCTCATGGGGCACGGTCTAGCGGGCCTCGGAAATTGCGTCAACGGTCAGGGCGTGGCTGCTCGGAGCGAGCTTCGTTGCGAGCCCGCCGTTCCCGTTTGGCTGCGTGACGGCTGTCAATTGAAAGCGCCGCGCTCACCTTTTTTTGGGGGGGCCACCCGGCACAACCCGGGAGCCACGCGGCGATGCCGACCGCCAGGCCGATTGCGGCAAAAAAACGAGTGAGCCACGAGCGCGTCATCTTGCCCAGCTTACCCCAAAACACGAGCAAACTGGACTGAAGTGGCCGTGTCCCTCCTGGGCTCGCCTTCGCTATTGACCGATAACCGGCCCGATGAATTGCAATCCCGCCCGACTCACGCTACCGAATCAGCCATCCGAGCCAGCGGTTGGCTCGACCACCCGACTTCCTTCGCGAGGCGCGCCGTGATCAGTTGCTCATCCTGCGGCAAGCAGAACCAGGACCATTACCGCTTCTGTCTCGGCTGTGGCGCGAAGTTTCCGCCACTCGGGAGCGCCCCGAAACTCGACCCTTTTGTCGATGAACCGACCCATATGGGCACCGGCGTCGCAGTGGCTCCAGTCGCAGTGGCTCCAGTGGTAAAACCGGCGCCGGCGGCTTCAGCGGCTCCAGTGGCTTCGGCGGCTCCAGTGGCTTCGGCGGCTCCAGTAGCTGGGCCGGCTGGGGCTGGGCCGGTTTCGCGTTCGGCATCCCCGATTACCCGTTCCGCGGCTTCGGCGACGGGCGCGACGAAAGCGAAGACCGGAGCGACGGCTTCAAGCGTCGCCGTGAGCGCGCCTGCACCAGCTGCATCCGACGCTGCGAGGGAGGTGCCGCCTGGCGCTGCGAGCGAGGTGCCGCCTGGCACGTGTTCGTCTTGCCAGACCGTCAACTTGCTCACGAATCGATTCTGTGCGGCTTGCGGCTCCAGCCTCGCGACGAAGAACGCCGTCCCCGCTGCGAAAGCGAAGACCGTCGTCCTCGCGGAGACAAGCGGGGTGGCGCTGGTTGCGTTGGACGCGGAGAGCAACGAAATTGGGCGTTTTGAGCTGCCCTTGGGCGAGACCGTGGTCGGTCGTGCGACGGGCGGCGTGTTCGGTAACGATGCCTTTCTTTCGCCGAGGCACGCGCGTTTCGTGGCGAAGGGTGGCCGGGCCACGGTGAGCGATGTCGGCTCGCTGAACGGTGTCTTTCGCAAGTTGGTGACGGAGCAGCGAGCCCCTCTCCACCCGGGACAGCTTTTTCGGATTGGCCAGGAATTGCTGATGTTTGAGCGCATCACGGAGCGTGAGCCGGACGCCCACGGGGTCGTGCGTCAAGGCGCTTCCCTCGACGGTGTCATCGGCCGCGTCGGCTTGGTCGTCGGTCGGAAGACGCTCCTGCCAAGCATCCCCGTTGCGGCATACGGCCTGCACCTTGGCCGCGAGCGCGGCGACGTGACGTTCCTTGAAGACGGCTATGTGTCCGGGCTGCACTGTCACATCCTTCAGGAGAACGACGAGGTCTTCATCACCGATCTCGGGAGCTCAAACGGCACCTTTCTGCAAGTGCTCGGTGACCACGACGTGAAGAATGGCGAGATCCTTCTCATGGGACAGCAGCTTTTCCGAGTGACCCTCTAATTTTTCGAGTGATTCTCTGATTTTCCGAGTGATTCTCTAGGGCCGGAGGGATCGTGTCGCGCAAACAAGCGGTTCTCGTGACTGGGGCGAGTGGAGAGGTTGGGAACGGCCTCATTCATCGCCTGGCAAAGCTTCACAAGTACGACATTCTCGCCCTCGATTTACGCGACGTCGACGAGGCCACCGGAGCGAAATGCCACGCACGCCTCGTCGGCGACATCTTGGACGGCCGCTTGCTCGAGCGGCTCGTTAGCGAGTTCGAGATCCACGCGGTCTTTCACCTCGCGGCGTTGCTCTCCACCCGTTCCGAATTCACGCCTGAAACGGCCCATGAGGTCAACGTCACCGGAACGATGAACTTGCTCAAGCTCGCCACCGAGCAGAGTCGCTCGCACGGCTCCCGCGTGAAGTTTCTGTTTCCGAGCTCAATCGCCGTTTACGGCGTTCCATCCTTGGCTGCGAAAACGCTGGCTCGGCCCGTGTTGGAGGATGAATTCACCGAGCCGACGACGATGTACGGCTGCAACAAACTCTACTGCGAGCACCTCGGTCGTTACTACGCACGCCATTACCGGCAGCTCGCTGCCGAGAGCACACTGAGTGGCGTGGACTTTCGCTCGCTGCGCTTCCCAGGGTTGATCTCCGCCTACACGGTGCCCCATGGTGGCACGAGCGATTACGCACCCGAAATGATTCACGCCGCCGCCAAGGGTGAGCCTTACGCCTGCTTTGTCCGCGAGGACTCGCGGATCCCGTTCATGGCGATGCCCGACGCCATCGATGCCTTGATGGCCCTGATGGCGTCGCCGGCGGAAGCTCTGTCGAGGAATGTTTACAATGTCACGGCGTACAGCCCGACCGCCGGAGAGTTCGCGACGCTCACCCGCGACGCCTTTCCGACCGCGCAGATTCGGTTTTCCCCCGATCTTCGCCGTCAGGCGATCATCGACTCATGGCCCGCCGAACTCGACGACGCACGGGCTCGCCGCGACTGGGGGTTTTGCCCCTCGTACGATCTCAAACGCACGTTCGACGAATACCTCGTGCCACACATTGCGGCCCGCTACCGCTCGCACGAGGGCGTGGTTTCGCCGTCGCACACGGCTCGTTAGCACCGACACAGCAGGGCTCGCGCGGCACCCCGTGCTTGAAAGCGCATGCCCCTCGGCGCTTTCACTTTCAAAGTCTTTGCCAGAGCGGGCAGCGCCGACGGCCTTCGCGTGCTAGCCTGCGCTCTCGATGTACACGATTACCGGCGGCATTTTTATACAGTTTGGACATCATGTGCGGGGTCACGAAGGCCCGTGCATCTCGCTTCACGGGCACACCTGGAAGTTCGAGGTCTGCGCCGCTTCGGAGACGCTCGATAACCAAGGTTTCGTGCTCGACTTCGACCGGATGCAGGCGTTGGTGCTCGATCCGTGCTTCCAGCTTCTCGACCATTCGCTGGCGCTTGGAGCCGCGACCTGGGAGGACACGAAGACGGATCTCGAATCGATCGGCGTGAAGCTGGTCGCCTCGCGTCTCGAGACGTTGGGCCACCTCGGCACGTGCCAAGCCCAGTACCATGGAGAGCTTTGCGGCGCGCGAAACGAGCGCCCGGGGGGCATCAAAATTGCGGTATTTCCCTTCGTTCCGACCTCCGAGCGGTTGGCCGAGTGGCTCTATCGGATGGCCGAGCAAACCATCGGGGACGAACGCGTGAAAATCGTCTCGACCCGGATCTTCGAGTCGCTTCATCCCTCTGAACTTTACGCCGAATACCGCCCGAGCTGAGGCGCGCCATGTCCGAGACCCTGTTCGCGAAACTCATCCGCGGTGAGCTGCCGTGCCACAAGCTCTACGAGGACGAGCGCGTCCTCGCGTTCCTCGACATCGGCCCGCTCTCGCGTGGCCACGCGCTCCTGATCCCGAAGGAGCCGGCCGTCACATTGGGCGAGCTCTCGGACGATTCGGCGGCGGCGCTCGGTCGCGTGTTGCCGCGGTTGTGCCGGGCCCTCACCCGAGTGACGGGAGTTCGCGACTACAACGTATTGCAAAACAACGGCGCGGCCGCACATCAGGCGGTTTTTCACGTCCATTTTCACATTATCCCGAAGCCCAAGGAGGGAGGACTCAGCCTTCGTTGGGACACCACATCGCTGGACCATGGCGACGCTATGTTCCTCGCCGCCCAGGTCGTGGCGGTGCTCGCCGAGCCCGTGAATTTGCTTTAACCGTGCGCTCGCAGCTGAACGCTCTTCGTTTCGCCGTGCGAAGCGCTATCGGGTTTCGCAGGGGCCCGCCGACGCTGCTTCAAGAGCCGAAGCAGGACCTGTTCGATTACCTCGAGGTCGGGCCAAGGAAAGGTGCGGAGCGGCGCGAAACCGAGCTCCGAAGACGTTACGAACTCGAGCCGCTTTTAGCGCTCTCGACTCGTTTCGATTACCGCGACAACGTGTATTGGCTGGATGCCCTCGAACGCCTGCTCGGTGACCGGACCCTCGGTCAAACCGACGCCACGAGCGCGTTCCGGGTCGTCGATGTGGGCTCGAAGAACTTCAACTACGCCTTCGCTCTCGAGCGATTTTTCCGAAACCGAGTGGGGCCGGGCAGGGCGCTCGCGCTTGTTGGAATTGAGCTCGACGGTCACGTCATTTACCGCGATTGGCGCAGTCGCTGCGATTACGCCGAGGCGTACGCACGGCAGACAGAAAACCCGGGCGTCGTCTACCGGGTGGCTGACTTCGCTGCCCTAAAGGGCGAGACGTTCGACGTGGCGACGTTGCTTTTTCCGTTTGTCACCGAGGCCGCGCTCGTTCGCTGGGGTTTGCCATTGCGCTTTTTTGAGCCCAAGCGCCTGTTGGCGAAGGCCATCGAGGTGACGCCAAAGGGCTATCTCTTCGTGTTTTCGCAGACTGAGGCGGAACGAGACGCGCTCGTCGAACTCGTGGCCGAGTTTGGCGTCGAAGTGAGCACGAGCGTTGCCATTGCTGGCCGGCTCGTCCACTACCACGAGGACGCTTCCGAGCGCTTCGGCACGCTCTTACGAGTCCACTGACGCCGCCGTTTCCGTTTTATTTCAACCACTCTTGGGCGTTCGAGGTCGTGTGGTATGGTGCCCCGTCCACTGACGAGAGGCGAACGAACATGGGTGACCAATCCGTTGCGACGAGTGCCAGCGAAACCCAGATGCGGGCCTTCACGCGTGCCGTGCTCGATGATTTACGCGGCCTCGAGAAGATGATCCAACAGGACTTGTTCGAGCGTGGGGTGCGACGCATCGGCGCTGAGCAAGAGATGTTCCTCGTCGATGTCTCGCGGCAGCCTGCGCCGGTCGCCATGGAGTTGCTCGAGCGGCTGAAGGACGACAAGCGGATCACGACGGAGCTTGCGCGCTTCAATCTCGAAGCGAACCTGACGCCACAGGTGTTCGGTGATCGATGCCTCCGCCGGATGGAAGACGAACTGGAAGAGCTCCTGACAAGAATTGACCATGAGGCTGCGGGGATCGGTGCTTCCTCGGCGCTGACCGGGATCTTGCCGACGCTCCGGCTCGCGCATTTGCATCTCGACAACATGACGCCGAATCCGCGTTATTTTGAGCTCAATCGAGCGGCGACCGGACTCGCCGGGGGCAACTTCAACATCGTCATCAAGGGCCTCGACGAGATCGACATCAGCCACGACAACGTGATGCTCGAGAGTGCGAACACGAGCTTTCAGGTTCACTTTCAGGTGGCGCCGCACGAGTTCGCGATGCTCTACAACATCGCGCAGGCCATAAGCGCGCCCCTCCTGGCCGCAGCGGTGAATTCCCCGCTGCTATTCGGGCAGCGCCTCTGGAACGAGACGCGGGTGGCGCTCTTTCAGCGTTCGGTGGACGCGCGTTCGGCCGCCCACAAACTTCGTGCGGCCCCGCCGCGCGTCAGCTTTGGCAACGCCTGGATCAAGGAGAGCATTCTCGAGATCTACAAGGACGACATTTCGCGTTTCCGCATCATGCTGTCGACCGACAGTCTCGATGAGGATCCGAATAAAGTTCTCGCAGACGGCGGTCTGCCTGAGTTCCGCGCGCTTCGGATGCACACCAGCACCGTCTGGCGCTGGAACCGCGCTTGTTACGGCGTGAGCGAGGGGAAGGCCCATCTGCGAATCGAGAATCGCATTCTTCCGAGTGGCCCAACGGTGCTCGATGAAGTGGCGAACGCCGCGTTCTTTTTCGGCATGATGGCGCAACTTGCGGACGTCTATCCTCGCATCCACGAGGTGCTCTCGTTCGACGATGCGAAGAACAACTTCTACGCAGCGGCGCGTCATGGTTTGCAAGCGCAGTTCACCTGGATCGGTCAGAAGACCATCACCGCCAGAGACCTTATCGTCGGTGAGTTGCTGCCAGCGGCGCGCGAAGGACTGCGTACCCACGGCATCGATAAGGCCGACATCGACCGCTATCTTGGGGTCATCGAAGCGCGGGTGGAATCGCAACAGACGGGGTCGAGTTGGGCGCTAAAATCGCTGGCAAAAATGGGTCAGGCGCCGATCGATGTGCGGATGCGGAGCCTCACGTCGGCCATGCAGGCGCAGCAAAAAACGGGCGAGCCAGTGCACACCTGGCCACTCGCCGAGCTGCATCGGACGCGCGATTGGTTCCCGAGCTACCGCACGCTCGGTCAGTTCATGAGCACCGAACTCTTCACCGTGCGGGCGAGTGATCCGGTCGAGCTGGCCGCACAAGTGATGGATTGGCAGGAAACGCGCAATGTTCCTGTTGAAGATGACAACGGCAAGCTCGTCGGGCTGCTCACGATCCGTGCGCTTCTGCCACTCGTCGCACGAGGCAAATCGGTCAACTTTCAGGAACTCACGGTGCAGGACGTGATGATGCGCAACCCGCTGAAGGCGCATGCAGATACCCCCACGCTGGCGGCGCTCGAGATGATGCGCGAGCACAACATCGGTTGCCTACCGGTGGTCGACTCCGAAGACCGACTCCTCGGGACGGTGACCGTCTATGACTTGCTCGAGATTGCCGAAAAGGTGCTCGAGGATTTTCTTCGGGGTGAGGGCGACGAAGCGGTCATTGCGCGCAAGTCGGGTCGCGGTGTGCCGAGGGAATAGGCTGAGCGGGCGTCAAACGTCCTTCGGTTGGGCCGGAGCTCCAAGCCCGAGCGCGAGCTCTTGGACGGAGATGCGGCCGTCGCGGTCGCGGTCCAGAGCGTTGAACACCGTCTCGGTCCCGTTCCACTCCTCGCGGTCGATGTAACCGTCGCCGTCGTAATCCCACACGCCGAAGAAGGCGAGAAGGGCACTTTCGGCGGAAGTGTCCTGGCGCTTCTGAATCCATTCTCCGAGCTGCTGCTGTTGGGAAACGACCGCA
Source organism: Polyangiaceae bacterium (assembly GCA_947502375.1). Classification (GTDB taxonomy): domain Bacteria; phylum Myxococcota_A; class Polyangia; order Polyangiales; family Polyangiaceae; genus SYFR01. The sequence goes on along the minus strand of CANMZR010000168.1, from coordinate 2,485 downwards.
AATCCGAGGTTTCGAATGCCCTCTTGCAGCTTGGCATTCGCGAGCGGGTCCGCCGCGTGAAGCCGATTGTAGGCCGCGGCATCGACGGCCAGCCGCTCGTGTTTCGAGGGCTGCCCGGTCGCCCGCGCAGACGTTTGGGAAAGGTCGTCGTGCCGCGCGTGAAGCTCCTCGATAAGGGCCGATGGAAGTGCCATGCATTCGATGCCGCGGAATGCGAGAACCTGCTCGAGCCCGCGGAAGGCGCAGGGAACCAGGAGGGTGTCGTAGCTGTGCGTCCGCAGGTAATCGCGCATCTCCCAGACCGTCTCCAAGGCGGGGTCCTCGGCTCCGACAATGGCGCCGGCTTGCTGCTTGTGCCAGTCGCTGATGCGACCCACTGCCGGGGCAATCGAGTGGGCTCCGGCATCCGCGCTGGCTGCGACTTGATGGGCGCCGAAGACCAAGGTCATCAGGCAGCGAATGTCGCTTTTGCCACGCAGGATTGCGGCGGCTTCGATCCCCTCGAGCGTCGCTGGGAGCTTCACGATGACGCGCTCTTTGTGGACGCCAAGTTCCTCGAGTTGCGCCACCAAGCTGCGAGCTTTGTCGATCGTTGCGCGCTTTTGATAAGCGATCCGCGCGTCGAGTTCCACGCTCACTTGACCCGGGACCTGAGCCGCTAACGCTCGCGCAAATTCCACGCTGAGTCGCTCCACGGCTCGCATGGCAACGAGCTTTCGGTTGCCACCTTTTCCGACGTCCTTCTGAGCCCAATGGATGGCGGCGTCCACGATTGCGCCGTGGGCCGGGTCCTGGGCGGCGGCGGTGATGCGGGCCACCGCGAGGCTGACGTGGCGAGCCCGGACGGAAGCGATGAGCGCGACCTCGGTGGACTCGGGGATGATCTCGGTTTGTGCGAGTAGCTTCTCAAGCAGGCTGTCCATCGCGGTGCATTATTCACGACAAGTGCCGCGCTCGCTAGACCCTCGCCGAAAAGGCTCTAACCTCACTGGCTCTTGCAAATTGCCAACGCAAGGGACCCTCGCCCAAAAGCGTCGCGAGCGACGAATCCCTAGGCATTTTTATTGAGTAACGCGCGCGAGCGATGGGCACTGCCTGTGCCTTCCGCGAACCCGCCCGACGGGATTTGGCGCGCAGCAGCTTTTCGGCGAGGGTCTCGCTATGCTGGGCGACGATGGCCCTCAAGAAGCTGGCGACGAAGGCTCCGAAAAAGGTGCTCCTGAACCCGGACGACGGTGGCTCCCCGAAACGTGAGGCACAAGCTTGGCTCATCAAGTCCGAGCCGCAGGTGTTCTCGATCGACGACCTGAAGCGGGAGCTCAAAACTTCTTGGGAAGGGGTCCGCAATTACCAAGCACGCAACTTTATGCGGGACGAAATGAACCCCGGTGACCTCGCCCTTTTCTACCACTCGTCAAGCGACCCTTCCGGCGTCGCTGGGCTCGCGAAGGTGGCCAGCGCTCCGTACCCGGATCCGACCCAATTTGACGCCAAAAGCCCCTATTTTGACCCGGCTGCCACCCGGGAGCAGCCGCGCTGGCAGCTGGTCGAGTTCGCGTTTGTCGAGCGATTCTCGAATTTTGTGACGCTCGCTCAACTGCGGGCACGGGGTGAGCTCGAGGGCATGGCCGTCCTGCAAAAAGGGCAGCGTCTCAGCATCCAGAAGGTGTCGGCACCGCACTTGTGGACCGTCCTCGAGATGGCAACGTCGTGTTTCGGGCGGAGCTGACGCCGGTGGGGGCCGAGTGGTATTCGGGTGCCGTAGCGTGACAGCGTTCTCAGAGCGTGGTAGCTGGCGCTCGCTCATGACTATCGCCCCTACGTCCATGCCGCTCAGAAACGTTGCCATCATCGCGCACGTCGATCATGGGAAAACCACCCTCGTCGACTCGATGTTGCATCAAACCGGCGCGTTTCGCGCCAACGAGCAGGTCGCAACCTGCGCGCTCGACTCGGGAGATCTGGAGCGCGAGAAAGGAATTACCATCCTCGCGAAGCACACGAGCATCGATTACAAAGGGGTCCGAATCAACATCATCGATACGCCCGGCCACGCCGACTTTGGCGGTGAGGTTGAGCGCACCTTGATGATGGCGGACGGTGCCATCTTGCTCTGCGATTCGGCCGAGGGGCCGCTGCCGCAGACCCGGTTTGTATTGCATAAGGCGCTGTCGCTCGGCATCCCCGTGATCGTCTGCATCAATAAGATCGATCGCCAAGACGCGCGTCCGGACGAAGTTCTGAACGAGGTGTTCGATCTTTTCTGTGAGCTCGAAGCTTCCGATGCGCAGACCGATTTTCCGGTCTTGTACGCGATTGGCAAGCAGGGCATCGCGAAGAAGAAGATGGACGACCCCAACGTCGACCTCGGGCCGTTGTTTGATACGATCATCGAGCGGGTTCCCGCGCCGGCTGACAACGCGGACGGTGCCTTCCAGATGCTCGTGACGAACGTGGTGCACGATGACTATGTTGGCCGGCTTGC
>CANMZR010000167.1 GCA_947502375.1 Polyangiaceae bacterium | reverse complement strand
GCCGAACCAGCGCAGGCCCATAGGGGTGTAGGTCGGCCACATTTCGGTGCACGCGCCGGGGAACGATAGTGTGACGAATTCACCTGGCTTCAGCGACGGGAAGTGAGTTGGGATTGGCCGTCCGACGCTGCACCCTGCGGGGGCCAGGGGGGCCTCGGATGGCCAGCGCGACTCCGCGAGGACATGCGCGTTCGGGTCGAGCCATACGGCTGTGGGTGGCGTCCAAGCGTTCGCCCGCGGCTCGGGTTCGGCCCAGACGACCGCCCCACCTGCTGGCCGTGCGCTCAAGCCGATGAGCCCCGGAGTCAGCTTCAACGGAAGATATTCGCCGTGGGTGAGGCTGCCTTTCGAGTCGAGGGTGATGGCGAGGGTGCGGCGAAGTACGCCCACCTCGATACCGACGACGAGCGCCCCCTCAAGAGGCTGCTCCACGGCCGAGAAGCCCACGCCGACCGGCGCGGGATGGCGGCTTCGTTCGCGGCTCGTACCCTCTGGACTCAGCGTCATGAGGACGAGCGCCCCATCGTCGAGTGCGATGGCGAGCCCTTCGTTCGGTCCGCCCAAAAGCGCGAAACTGCCTCGAAAGGCGAGGCGCGAAAGGCTCTCGGATTCGTGACCGTCTTCGATGCGAAGGACGCGTAAACCACCGGGGTGCGCGCGGTCCACTTGAGCGGGCGCGAGGCCCCACCAGCTGCCTGCGATCCGCACGAGCGACGAGGGCGCGCTAGCTCCCAGCGCCGCGGGGACGAGCGCATGCTCCGTGGTGGTGCCGTTGGGCTCGTTCGTGAACAGTGTTTCTCCAATCGCCGCGATGCCGTTTCCATCGGATGCGATGCCACTCCAGGCGAACGCGCTGCGCGCTCCCTTGAAGGGGTGTGGCAGTTCTTCGAGCTGCCCGGTCACGCGGTCTGCAGCCATCAAACGCCCGTTTGATTGGAAATAACCCCTCGTGCCTGCCCATGCGACCCGGCCAGGCTCTTCCATGCTCTGGGGAATGGCGAGGCGTGGGGTGGCCTTGGCGATCCGCTCGAAAAGCGCGAGTTCACCCGCTGCCGCCGCCGGGCTCTCGACTGCGCTCCGCGGATCGGCGACCCATAACGCGTCGGCTCGGATGAGCGCCTCGTCACGGCCTAGCCAACGTGCTTCCCAGTTTCTCGTCACACCGCCGCCGGCCGGAACCTCGTGCCGCCCGACGTAAAGCGCGGCATCCCCGACCCCGAAAAGCCGTGGGCGCAGGTGCCCCTCGATCGAGCCGAATTGACGGGCACCGCCCACGATGGGAGCTGGCGCACCACGGCGTTTTCCACTCAAGTCGAGCTCGCCTCCCATCAACTGGGCAAACGGCACCAAGCGTCCTCTTTGCAGCTGGGCGGGCGCCGGTTCGTACCAGATCGCGCGGGCACCGTGGGTCGTCCCGACAGCGGCGACCAGCCCCATGCCGGGCATCGGTCGGCCGAACGCGAGCCCCGTATCGACGGCGGCTTCGAGGCTCCCGTCGGCCTTGAGGGCGTGGAGCCATAGGCGCACCGGCGTCGGCTTCGAGGGGTGAGGCTGCGGGGCGTGAGGCTGGGTACGAGCACCTTTCGGCGGCTTGGTTCGCGGCGGCTTGGGCGGCCTTCGTGGATGCCCTGGCTTCAACGCGGGCAGGTTTCGCCCGGTCTTCGGCACCACCGCTTTGGGGGCCGGCAGCACGACGACTTTCGGCTCGGGCACCTCCGCGCGCTCTTCGAGAAAACCCGTGCGCGCTTCTCCGAGCTGGACCACCGCGTCGGCACGCAAGGAAAGTGGCTGCGCCGCGCGTTCTTCGCCCAACTCCTCGACGCGCAGCTGCGTTCCGTCCGAAGTGACGAGCCGCAACTCGGGGACCCGAATGGCAGCTGCTATGTGTCGGTAAGGCAGCGTTTGGATTGGAGAAAGCCCGCCAACAGCATCGAGCGTCCGCACGCAAGTTCGACCCGCCGGCTCCTCTTCGGCCACCAGAAGGACCGCCGCAGCCCCATCCACGCCGACGATTCGGTACGGCAGCGCGACCGGCGACGTCGACCCGAGGGGGCTCCTTCCAAGCTCGCCCGCCCGCGTGGGCTCGTCGGCGCTAGCCTGAAGTGCCACGGCGCTGCCCGAGTGGTCCGCGGCTCCTCGAAAGCTTGCGGCGGCGGCTCCGCGAGGCTCGGCCCCCGCAGCGCTACAGCCTTCGAGGCTCCAGCACGACAACACAAACCAGAATGACCTACGCATGCGACCAGGCACCGGGGCAGGAGTGAGCGAACCTCGACCGACGGTCGGGATCGAGCTAACCTGCTCCTTGGCAAAAAAAATGGGCAACATTTCGCAACGTGACGGTCTGGACGACGAGCTCGCTGAGGCCGCGGGCCTTGGGGAGCACAGCGGGCCGCTCGGCGCCGTGGGCCTCGGTGCGGAAGTTGCGGACGGCATGGTGGTTCCAGCGCCATCGGTGCCGCATTCAACCGCGACGCGGGCGTCTCAGAAAAAAGGCAGTTGGGGCCTTTTGCTCACGCTCCTCGTCATGGCGGCCGGCCTTGTTTCCCTGTTTATGTTCGGCTTCAAGGACGCCGCCGTTTATTCGATGCCCGTTGACAAATTGCTGGCGAATCAAGCTTCGGTGGGCAAGCGCGTGCGGATCGACGGCGCGCTCGTTCCAGGTACGTTATCGAGGCGTGACAAGCCTTGCGAATACCGGTTCACGTTGCGCGGTGACGGGAAAGACCTCGAGATCCGCTATCCGCAATGCGTGGTCCCCGACACGTTTCGCGACGTGCCCCAAGGTGGTGTTTTGGTGACGGCCGAAGGGAAGCTCCTCGAGGAAGGTCACTTTGAAGCGAGCCTTCTCCTTGCGAAGTGTTCGTCAAAATACGACCCCACGACTCACAAAATGGGCGAATCGACAGGCTCGGCTTCGCTCGACGCCTTCTGAGCCAGTCATCGAGCGTTCGTAAAAATAAAAGACGTCGCCACGAGACTTCCCCCCCCGGTTCGAGCTCGTGGCGAAGGGGCTCGGCTAGGTTTCTCGCCTGATGCGGCTCCAGGCCCGCGCAAATTGGAGCGCCAGCGTCGGGCTAATCGGGTCCCCGGCTCGTTGGCTTTCGCGAAGCGCGCTCCCGACGATGGCGCCGTACGCACCCCGATATTTTGCCAGGTTTTGGAGGGTCGCACCGCTGGCGATGTAAATCGGCGCTAGGGTCTCAGCGCCCGCGCGAGAGCCCTTCACGGCCTTGACGACGCTCGCGAATTCTTGGGGATTCACCGCCGAGCCCGTGCTCGAGCCAGTCATCAGGACGGCGTCGGCCAGACCCCGCTCGAAGAGCTCGCACGCCTCTTCCTCGATCGGGCGCGCGGCCAGCGGCGCCGAGTGTTTCACGGCGACGTCACACAAGAGCCGCACCGACTCCGCGGCGAGGAGTTTTCGGAACCGCAAGGTCTCGAACGCGTCGCCCTCGATCAACCCCTGATCGGTGACTCGAGCGCCCATGTGCACGTTGATTCGAACCATGCTCGCTTCGGTCGCCACAGCGACGGCGAGCGCCGCCCGCGCATCGTTGCGAAGAATGTTCACGCCGACCGGAATGAGGGGAGCGATGCCGCGAACCCGCCGAACCGCACTCACCATCGCAGCCACCGTCTCGGGCCCGACGGCTCCGCGCGTAAACGGAGCATCGCCGTAGTTTTCGACGAGGATCCCGTCGAAGCCGGCACTTGCCAGGGCCGCCGCATCCCGCGCCGCATCGTCGAGGACCTGGGAGAAGTTTCCGTCGAACCGCGCACTCCCCGGGAGCGGCCTCAGATGAATGACGCCAATCAAGTTCGGAAGTTGGCTTCGTGGTGAGACCATGTGGACCCCGTGGCACTGAATGGCGGCCCTGGGAAGTCCTCGCATCCGTTCACGGACTTCGGCCACGGCGCGCGGGCTCGCGAAAGGGCCTTATTCGACTTCGGCGGGTTGGGGGCGAGGGCCTCCAGCGTTGAGACCCGCTGGGCTCCCCGGACGCGGCCGCGCGGCGGCAGGTTCGCCGTTGCTCGGTCCGGCCGAAGCACTGCCGGGCGTGAAGTCTTCGAGGGCATCGGTCGCGGCGCTGCGGCCCGGGCGAAGACCGCCGGGGGAAGCGCTGAGCAAGGGGCTTCGCCCGGGCGACGTTTTGCCTGGACCGCCGCCGACTCCAGCGGGTTGGATATCGAGTTTGTCGAGTCGGCCGACGAGATGAAATCGATAGAAGTCGTCTTCGGTCTTTGCACGAACGAACGTGCGCTGCGGGTCGAGTGCCTCGATTGCGGGCTTGATCTTGGAGCCGGCCTTACCGAGCAAACTCCGCGTCGCGTCGTCGCTATCTCGATAGGTATCGCTGAATTTGAACTGGAGGAAGAAGTCCGCAGTCGAGCGTTTGTAGCTCTCGTTCAAGCGAATCTTTCCCTCGCCGGACAACTCGAGATCTTTCCCCTGCACCGAGAGTTCTTCGATGGTGAGCTGCCCCTTGTCGGCTTTTGCCGCGAGCGTGACTCGGCCAATCTGGGCCGTCGGCAACACCAGCCCCAGCAGCTTCGATTTGCCGTCGAAGATCGAGACATCGTCTAACTGAAGATCCATCTTTCCGCTCGCCTTCGCGAACTTTCCATCGACGGGCTGAAGCGTGATCGCGCCGTGCAGAACGCCGACAATCGGCTGTTGCTGCAGCATCGCCTTCAGCGGCTCGACCTGCTCCAGGTGCACATTTTCAAGCTCGACGTCCACTTTGCCAGGGGTCGCATAGGGCGCCGTTCCATGAATGCTGCCGCCGAATGCGTTTACCTGAAAATCCAGGAAAACATGGCCCAGGAGCAGCGGCAGGATGCGCACTCGCGCTCGACACCGATCGATGGTGATCACACTCGGGAGCGGCGGCGCGCCGTCTGTCGAGCCAAGACTCAGGCCCGAGCCAGGCCCCTTTTGCGCGTCGATGCGCGGCGGCACGGTCAGCCGCACCTGCTTCAACTCGACCCCCGTAAACCAGTAATGCTCGAGCGCCCCGATTTCGAGCGTCATCACGGCTTCATCGCGCGCGCGCCCTTGCCGCTGCTGCCGGTCGAACTCCGCGAGGATCCGACCGCGAAGCGCCTCCATCGGGAACGTGACGTAAAAGAAAAAGGCGAGCGAGCCGACGTACAAAAGCGGGTAGCCCAGCCAGCGCCCAATTCGTTTGATGCGGTCCTTCAAAGCGTCTGCCCCTTTGGCTTGGGCTCGGCCGCGCTCCCGTTCTTCGTCGCGTCGTTGGTTTTCTTTTCATACAAAGATACCGTCAAAGACACGTCGTATTCGTCTGCCTGGGATCGCGCACTCACGTGCAGAGCCGTGATGGCGATGGGTAGGTTGCTCCTCGCCATGTGTTCGAGAGCTCGAACGAGGGCTCGCAAACCCACCTTGCGAAACTTCGCCTGGGTCGAGTGCTCGAGGTAGCCCTTGCTGGTCGAATCCGGCTGGTCCGAGGACTCCGGCACGTCGATCTCTTGCGCCTTCGCGGCATTCTCGATGAAGGATGCGAGCGGAACCGTTGGCCTTGCGTAGAGCAGGTCTCGGGCCTTGGCGGCTTCTCGTTTCTCCAAGAGAAGGGGTGCCAACTTTTCGATCTTGGCGAGCTGGTCGCGAATGTCGGCGTTGTGCTCACGGGCACCGAGCACCGAGTGGGATACGGTGTAGCAACCCGTCAGCGTGAGAAGTGCACAAGTCAAGATGCCGAGCGCCTGCAGGCCTCGTTGCTCGCGCGGCGTCAGTTTTTCGTAACGTGCGAGGAGCGTCATTCGGCGGCTCCCGCGGAAGGCTTCGGCACGGCAGACTTTTTGTCTCTCTCGGCCTTCGGTTTGCCGCAGTCCACCTTCAGCTCGAGGCTGTATTTCTGCTTGTTTTTTTCTTTGAGCTTCGTCGTGTGACTGAGATCCACCTCTTTGAAGCACGGGTGCTCGGCGACTTTTTTCTCGACCGTGTTTGCCTCTTCAATGGTGTTGACGAGGCCCTTGATCGAAACCTGGTTTTTCTTGAAGTCCAGGTCGACGATGTCGTGCACGACTTCTTGCGGGATGCGCTCGCTCAAGGCCGTCAACACATCGAAGCCGTCGAGCGCCGGGAGTGGATCGTCGGATTTTCCAGCGATGGCCGCAGTCAGCAGCTCGGCTGTTTCTTTGGGGTCGCGTGAGGCGGTGCCGAGGTAGGCCGACGTGACGGCTGCGAGTTGGTCCTCGAGACCGGCTTTTTGCGCGGCGAGCGAACGTTGTTCCGCAAAGACCGCAAACCCAAAACTCGCGATCAGTGCCGCCGCGAGTCCAGCCAGCAACGGCAGTTTCTCGCGTAAAAATCGGTAGCTCTGCTGTGCTTCAAGAGCGCCCTGGCGCAAGTTGAGGTCGGCCGGGTGACGTGACAGCGAGAGGGCAAGGGCGAGCGCTCGGGCGAATCTTGGGACGAGCGGCGTGAGCTCGGGCGCAACCTCGATGGCGAGGGCGGGCAGTTGTTTGAGAGTGAGTCCCAGCTCCGTCTGCATGAAATTCTCGAGGCCGGGTGTTTCAGCGCCCGGTCCCAACACGATGACGCTTTCAAGTGCTTCACCGCCGCTCGCGCGCCACGCGGCCAGGGTTTGTTTCAGTTCCCGAGCGAGCAGTGGTGCTTCCGTCGGTAGCTGCAACGTTCCGCGCGAGAGCGAGCGCGAGAATCTCGGGTCGTGCGCCTGAACGATGAGAACGTCGCAGCTTTCTTCGGCCAACTCGATCATCGCAACGGGTCCGCTCGTGCCGAGATCGGGGGCGATTTGCCCAAGATTCAAGAGTGGAAGGGGGCCGATGCCAATGCGTGCTGGGTCGAGGCCGGTCGCCTCTTTTACGATGTCGATGCGCTCGCGAACGTCGGCGGCAGCGGCAACACCGGCGAACAAAGAAAACAGCGTCTCTGATTCGACGGCCTGGAATGACTTGACCCGTCGGTGATCCATCACCGAGGCCGTGAGCTCGAACGGTAGGGTCGCCTCCACCTCGAAGGAGAGGACGTTCTGAAGGTCCTTCAACGCCGCTCGTGGCAGCTCAATCCGCCGCGTGAAGCCCTTGCGACCGTCGATGGCTGCAGCGCAGGCGTCCGCGCGCAAGCCAGCGACCGCTACCTTGAGCGCCGCGCTGAGGTTGTCGTGGTCGAGTACCCGCTCTTCCCGCAAGGCCTCGATGGACCATTTGCGATAAGTCGACGAGACGAGCGCAACTCGGACCGCCGTCGCGGAAAAATCGATCCCGAGCCATCTAGCCATGGTGCACCTCTCTTATCACTCCACCCGCCAGTAGACGACGTTCCCGGCAGGGCTCACGGCGATCTGTGCCATCGCGGGGTCGAGCGCCGCCCCATTGATGCCCGTGACGTTGGTAGGTGCCGTGGCATCAACGACGCCGGTGGCGGTAGCCTGACCGGCTCGCGCCAAGTCCGCGAGCGTCGCGGCGTGCCGAAAGTCGAGCACCGCGTGGACCGTGACGCGCGTCTCCCGGCCGTGGTCCGGAACGACACCCGTCGAGTAAATGCTGAACATCTTGCTCTCCGTGGTGATGATCTTCGCCATCTCGGCTGGGGAGCGGAAGGCGACGGGCTTGATACCGCCCATCGCGAGGAACGGCCCCACCGTTCCGCCTCCCTGCATCGTCACAATGAAATCTTTCGGTGAGCCGAAGAGCGGCGCGCCGGCCGTGAAGCTCTTGACGAGCGCGACCGTGGCGACAAACGAAGCCGCTTTGGTGGGGTCCAGGCAGAGCTCCGCATCCGGGGCGCCCGCGCACACGATGGCGAGGAGCGTCTGGGCGTTTGCCGTGTTTACGTTGACCTTGCCCTGGCCCCACACGGTCATGATCCGAGCCTTCGGTTTTCGCGGCTCCGGATCGACGAATGTGGCCCAAAAGTCGTCGCCGATCCCACGTACCAACCGCAGCTCTTCGAGCGAGTCAAAGGCAGCGTTTTTCCTGAAATATTTGAGTCCGATTGTCTGGTAGTAGTTGTCCTCGGAACCGCCGCCCTGCGTCGCCTGTGCGGTGCGTGGATCGCACGGCTCACGTTCTTCGTCCGAGTCCACCCAATCGATGATCGCGGCGCAGATGGACTGCCGATCGGAGAACTGATGGTCGGCATCTTCTTGTTCGAAGAGCGGATTGTATTGGGGTGGTGAAAGGGCACCCAGCAACTGTTGGGCGAGGCGCGTGCGCGAAATAATGTCACCGCGCGCCGCGATGTTGACGTCGATCTTCGAGTCTTCATCGACCACCACGGCGTCGAAGTGACCGAGGCCACCGAGGCCCAAGTTCTCGCCGGAGCTGAGATCGACGTTGGCGAGCTGGCTGAAGCTCTCCGCTCCCGCGCTGTCGTTGTAAGGTCCGAGCACTTGGTCGCCGAACTCCCACACGGGAATTTGCGGAGCGCGTCCCTTTGGGTTCATCAGCTTGAAGAGGGGCTCTATCACCTGCCGCACGCTCGGCTCCGACGCTATCAGCATGCGCGAGAGGTTGATGCCGCTCGTGGCTAGGTACTCGGCACGCAATCGATCACGTTCCGAAAGCGCGGACGCGAAGGCGGTCGTGCTCTCGGCTTGCACCTCGGTGAGGTACACCGTCAAGACCACAATCGCGAGCAGCACCATGATGAGCGCCATCGCGCGCTCTTTGCGCCGCGCGCGGACTCGGCGGTGATGGGCACGAACGGCTTTCATGATTCAGTCCGTCGCGAAGGTCAGCGGCAACAGCATGTGGATCGCGACCTTTTCCTCGAAGCGAAGTTGCTGCCCACCGGGCCCATTGTTGAGGATGAGCGTTACCCAGACCTGCGAGGGCAGCCGTCCGTACTGACTCGCAGGTTGGGTGCTGTCCCAGCTCTCCTGCCACTCGTTCGTGACGCGATCGAAGTAGCGCAATTCAAATTCATCGACGCCCTCGACCAGCGTCTCGACGAGGCCCCCGCGCGTCAGGTCGCTGTCGATCGCTCGCGCCGCACGCCGCTCGAGGTCGAACGCCCCGGAAGCGCGATTGCGCGTGCAAAAATAGCCGATCTCCGATTGGTCGGATTCGTGGCGGTTTTCCTGGAGTCGCTGATGCGCGAAGGCCGTGAAGTCAATGTGATCGGGTCGTCCTTTTTTGGCGATCATTCCCGTCTGTGGCTGATTCTGAAGCCGCATGAAATTTTTGTGGCCGGACATGTAAGCGCTCGATAGCTCGCGCGCTATTCGCTGCATCGCGGCGCGTCCCGCCTGGTAGCGCCCCGAGACGCTGAGCATGTTCTTTCGCGAGCGGCTCATTCCGGCAAAGGCCGAATAAATCAACAAGGCAATGAGCGAGATGATGGCGATGGCGACGAGCACTTCGATGAGGGTGAACCCGTGTTGGGCGCGGCGCTCGGCCCTGTGACTTCGGTTTTGGGGCAGGCGGCTCATCGCGCCGGCCCCGTCGTTGCGGGCTTTGCAGCCGCGGTACCGAGGCCTGTCAGATCTTCGGGGCCACTCGCAGCGCCCGCTCCGATCTGAGGTTTCGTCACCCACTGAACGACGTCGAAACTGTGGTCGCGACCGCGCTCGTCCCAATGGATGACCACGGTGATGCGGCGCGAGCTCGCTTCGAAGACGCGTTTCAAGCTCGGGTAGACCATCCCCATGACCGTCGAGGCGATCCCGCCTATGCCACCCGCGGCGAGCTGCCCGGCACCAGGACCGAGTGCATCGGTGATGCCGCCCAGACCGCCCGTCGCGCCGGGACCAGCACCCGTGCTCGGCGCCGCTCCGGAGGCACCACCTGCGAGCTTGC
>CANMZR010000166.1 GCA_947502375.1 Polyangiaceae bacterium | reverse complement strand
CTCGGTGCCGGCGCCGTATTGGCTGGGTTCTCGCGGCTGGTGGTCGATCCCAACCGGCCGCTCGACTCGGATACGCTCGTGCGCTCGCTGGCCGAAGGCCGCACCATCGCCATGAATGCGCATGTGGATGAGGCAAGCCTCGCTGGTCGCCTGGTCTGCTGGCACGCCTATCATGCCGCTCTCGATTCGCTGTTCGCCGTGAGTCGGGCGCCGCTCGCATTGTCCCTTCACAGCTTCACGCCCGTTTACGAGGGGCGCGTTCGCACGGTCGAGATCGGGGTGCTGTTCGATCGCGAGGAAGCACTCGCCATCGAGCTTCACGAGCGGTTCCTGAACGCGGGCTTCGCGGCGCGGCTCAACGAACCTTATTCGGGACGGGAGGGGCTCATTTATTCTGTGAGTTCCCACGCGAGCGTGTCGGGCCGACGTGCGCTCGAACTCGAAGTTCGCCAAGATCTCGCCCTCGACTCCAGGGTGCGCGCTCAGATCAACGCCGTGCTCGCGGCCTTTGCGTTTGACGTCGGCGCGGGCGGCTAATCGTTGAACCCGCCGCGCCCTCGGCCCTGGCCCGGCCCCTGCAGCCCTGAAGCTTGCGCCTTGACCCCGCCCACAGTTTCTCGTAAGAAGCCCCCGGACTGGCAGAAAAGCTGAAAAGTTTTTTGGCCGGCGCCCGCTGGGTTTTTTGGCCGGCGCCCGATGGGGATGCCGGTTTTGTTGTATTTAGACGCTGTACTCATGGACCGCCACGTGCTTGAAGAATCTCCGCCCGAAGCGCTCGCTCGTTTCGATGCGGAGCGTGTGCGCGCGCTCGTCGAGCCGCTGGTCCTCGGGTGCGGTTTTGGTCTCTGGGACATCGAGTGGACGGGCAGTATTTTGCGGGTTTTCATCGAGCATCCAGCCCAACTCGAGGACCCGCTCGCCGGTGTCACTCTCGAGGACTGCGTGCAGGTGTCACGCGCGGTTTCGCTCGTGCTCGACGAAACAGCCGAGCTCGTTCCAGGCGCTTACCACCTCGAGGTGAGCTCTCCAGGGCTCGACAAGCCGCTCCGCAGCGCGAGTGACTTCAAACGTCAGGTGGGTCGCTCGGCCAAGTGCAAGCTGAAGGCTGCCGCGAGCGATGGCCAACTGGCACTGCGCGGTACCATTCTGTCTGCCAGTGACGTTTCCATCGAGATGGAAGTCGACGGGAATCGCTTTACGGTGCTCCTCGATAACATCCGCGAAGCGAAGCTCGTCTTCGACGTCGGTACGGGAAAACAGATCTCTCCGCAAAAAAAAGTTTCAAAAGATCCTAAGCAAAAGCGCAGCCATGCGTCGCCGCGGATCCGTTCATAGCAACCGGTAACACAGGAAAATCCATGCCACCTAAGGCCAAAATTCCCGAAGTCAATCTGGACCAAGTCCTCGAGGAAGTCGCGAAAGAAAAGGGCGTTGAAAAACAGGCCCTCGTCGAGACGATTGAGGCTGCCATTCTGAAGGCTGCCCAGAACACGTTCGGTCTCAACCGGGAACTCGAAGCCCGCTACAACCGCGACAAGGGTCACGTTGAACTGTTTCAGTTCATGACCGTGGTCGAGGAAGTTGCCGATGCAGAGCGCGAGATCGCGATGAGCGAGCTGCAGCGTTTGAACCTTCAAGATGAGCTGCAAGCGGAGACCGGCGAGGCCCTCGGATTCCAGATTTTCTGGCGCGAGGAAGAGAAGGCCCAGGCCGAAAAGCAGGACGCGCAGTTTGGCGACTTGCTCGGCATTCGCCAGGCTCGTAAGACCTTCGGTCGGATCGCGGCCCAGACTGCGAAGCAAGTGCTCCTGCAGCGTGTCCGCGACGCCGAGCGCGACATCATTTACAACGAGTACAAAGCGAAGAAAGGCGAGCTCATTCGGGGCATCGTTCGACGCTTTGAGCGGGGCAACAACATCGTCGTCGATCTCGGCAAGACCGAGGCGGTGCTGAGCGGGCGCGAACAGACGCCGCGTGAAAGCTACCGGCCCGGCGAACGGATCGTCGCCTACGTCAAGGATGTCGATCGCGAGGCGCGTGGCCCAATCGTGGTGCTCTCGCGCTCCGACCCGCGTCTCGTAGAAAAACTTTTCGAGGCGGAGGTTCCTGAGATTTACGAGGGCATCGTCCGCATCGTCGCCGTCGCTCGTGAAGCCGGTAGCCGCTCCAAGATATCGGTCACATCGCGTGATTCAGATGTCGATCCGGTGGGAGCTTGCGTCGGCATGAAAGGCTCACGGGTGCAGGCCGTGGTTCAAGAACTTCGTGGCGAGAAGATCGATATCGTCCCGTACGACCGCGATCCGGCGCGCTATGTCATTGCGGCCATTCAGCCCGCGGAGGTCCATAAGGTCATCATCGACGAGACGGGCGGCCGCATGGAGATCGTGGTGCCGGACGAAAAGCTCAGTCTGGCCATCGGCCGCAAGGGGCAGAACGTGCGACTTGCCTCGCAGCTCACCGATTGGAAGCTCGACGTCATCAGTGAGTCGAAGTTCCGAAAAATGGAGGAGGAGGCCGTCGAGCAGATCATGGCGGTTCCGGGGATCGACGACACCCTCGCCAGGGCGATGTACCGAGTGGGCTTCCGGGCCCTCGAGGAGATCGCCGAAGCGAGCGTCGAAGAACTCGCAGGCATCCAAGGGATCGGCGACGAAGCGAACGGCGAGCGCGTAAGGGATGCTGCTGCGGCGACGATGGACAGGCTGCGCGACGAGCAAATTCGCTCTATTGCGATGCGCACCGAAGCTGCCACCGAGCGCGAGCGCATGCTGTGCGTTTCGGGGATCGGGCATCGCACCATCACGCTCCTCGAGGATGCCGGCTATCGGTCGTTGGCCTCGGTGACGCGAGAAGATCCCGACCGCCTCGCGATTCGCACTGGCCTCGGCTTGAAGAAAGCCGCCAACGTGAAGAGGAATGCCGAAGAGTTCGCGGCGCGTGAGCGCGAACTGCTCGCGGCAGCGCGGGCTCAGGTGGCTTCCGAAGCGGCCGCATCGGTTGCTCAAGAGGGCTCTTCAGTCACGGCGTGAAGGCAATGGAGATGGCGCTACGAACTCCACAGCGACCCGCGCGTCCGCGCGGTCCAGAGCACGCTCGTTCGTGTGTCGGGTGCGGTGTGCGCGCGGAGCGTCCGAAAGGCAGCTTCGAGTTGGTTCGTTTCGCCCTCCTACCGATGACTTCGGAAGTCCCCGAGGACTCCGAGGAGAGTCGTGGCCCCCTTATGCCCGTCCTTGATTTGGCCGGTCGCTCGTTTGGCCGCGGCGCGTGGGTACATCCGACGCGTCGCTGTCTTGAAGACGCAAGTCGGCGGGGATTCGCCCGAGCTGCCAAGGCCGAGGTGAGCTCCTCGTACAATGAACTTGTCGATGCTCTTCAGGAAGCCGCCGAACGCCGTGCCTACGAGCTCGTTGCGGTTGGCGTGCGTTCGCGCAAGGTGGTTTTTGGAACCACTCAGGTGGGCGAAGCGGAGTCTTGGTTGACGCTGGTTGCGGTCGATGCGGCAGCGCAGCGTGAAGTGGATGTGGCGAGGGCTGTAGCCTCCGGGCTGGCTCTTGCATTTGGTTCGAAGCGTTCGCTCGGGGAAGCGTGTGGGCGCGAACTCGTGGGTATGGTGGCGATCATCGACGAATCGCTTGCCACAGCCGTGCGGGATGCGATTGCACTATCGCTTGCGGTAGCGGCGGCTCGAGGGATGTGACGGAAAACTCCATGAACAAAGTTCGCGTATACGAGGTCGCAAGGGACCTCGGGTTGACCAACAAAGATGTGGTCACGATGTTCCAATCGCTCGGTTTTTCCGAAGTGAAAAACCATATGAGCTCCGTGGAGCCAGAGGTGGTTGAACGCATCAAGCGCAAGCTTGAGCGCAAGGGTGAGGATGACACGAAGGTCGTCGAGCAACGACTCGGAGCCGGAATCATCAAACGTCGTGCAAAGCCCGAGCAGCTGAAGGCCCCGGAGGTGCCGGCATTCGAGCCGGTGCCGGAGGAACGCCGTTCGCGACCGGCCGGTGAACGCGGCGGCGTGGGGCATTCCGATGCCGAGTCCGCCCGTCCGTCGCACACGGGAACTCGAGCGAGTTCGCCGGGGGCTCGACCATCGCAGGTGGGTGCCCGTCCCTCGTCCCGTGGTCTTGTGGCGCCTCTGCCTCAGCTGGACTCGCCTCGGATTTCCGAGGGTGCCCTTGCGCAAGCCGTGGAAGTCCCCGAGGCTCCGAGTCAACCGGACGTGGATGTCCCGGCGCCGCGTTCTTCTCGTGCTCGACGACCCGCCGCGGCGAGTGTGGGGTCGTCCCTCGAAGCGCCGGCTTCCGCACCAAGCGAGCCGTCGAGGACAGACTTCCCCGATGCCGCGCCGCCCTCGACGGCGCCCGTCTCGCTAGAGGCTCAGACGCTCCGAGTCCCGGAGACTCGACCTCGAGCGGCGGCTGCCCCGACTGCGACGGCTGCCCCGACTGCGACGGCTGCCCCGACTGCGACGGCTGCCCCGACTGCGACGGCTGCCCCGACTGCGACGGCTGCCCCGACTGCCCCGACTGCCCCGACTGCGAGGGCTGCCCCGACTGCCCCGACTGCGAGGGCTGCCCCGACGGCAGGCTCGCCAGTGGCCGGCGTGCGCCCACCTCAGGTTCGGCCCGCAAGCGGTGGGTCCACTGCACTTTCGGCTGCACGCACGGTGCCGCCAGCGAAGAGCGGCATCGAGGTTTGGGAGGGCCGCCCGGGTGTGCCGATGCCGCAGCGCCCGCGGAACATGACGGGTCCTGTAACGGGCCCGCCGCGCAGGACGACCTACGATCCACGTGCCGCGAACCAGCCAGGTGGTCCGCCGCGACCCTATGCCGGAGGACCACCGAATACGTTCGGTCAGCGTCCGATGGCGGGTCGGCCGATGCGTCCAGGCGGAGGTTTCGGTCGCAAGCCACAGTTTGGTGGGCGCGGCATGGGAGCGATGAGTGGCCGTCGACCCGAGGTCTCCACGAAGGAGATGTCGGCTCACAAGATGGTGATTCGCATCGAGGGCGAGACCAATCTTCAGAATCTCGCGCAGAAGATGGCCTTGAAGTCCACCGAGGTGCTGATGAAGCTCCTCAGCATGGGCATGACGGGCGTCAATATCAACTCGAGCCTCGACACGGACACGGCGAAGCTCCTTGCGGGCGAATTCGGCTGGACGGTCGAAGACGTGTCGGTCAACGTCGCGGCGCAGCTTGAACAGGCCGTTCAGCAGGTGGACGAAGGCGAGGTCGGCGAACTCGAGCCGCGCCCCCCGATCGTCACCGTGATGGGTCACGTCGACCATGGGAAGACCTCCCTTCTCGATACGATTCGTCGCACGCAGGTCGCCTCGGGCGAGGCCGGTGGCATCACCCAGCACATCGGTGCGTACCGCGTCGAAAAGAACGGGAAGGCCATCTGCTTCCTCGACACGCCGGGGCACGAAGCTTTCAGCGCGATGCGTGCCCGTGGCGCCTCCCTGACGGATATCGTGGTTTTGGTGGTTGCGGCCGATGACGGCGTGATGCCGCAGACGAAGGAAGCCATTCAGCATTCGTTCGCTGCCAAGGTGCCGATCATCGTCGCCATCAACAAGATGGACAAGCCAGGTGCTGATCCGGAGCGCGTCATGCGCGAACTCGCGACCGAGGGCCTTCAGTCGGAAGCCTGGGGTGGTGAGGCCATCATGGTTCGCCTCTCGGCAAAGACGGGCGACGGCGTGGATACGTTGCTCGAGATGATTCAGCTGCAAGCAGACGTGCTCGAGCTCCGCGCGAACACCAAGCGGCGTGCCTCGGGCGTGGTCATCGAAGCCTTGCTCGATCGCGGTCGTGGGCCGGTGGCACGGGTGCTCGTCCAGGACGGTATCTTGCGTCGAGGCGATGTGCTCCTCGCCGGTAGCGCGTCGGGCAAGATCCGCGCGATGACCGATGAAAAAGGTCGCATGCTGAAGGAGGCAGGGCCTTCGACGCCAATCGAAGTACTGGGTCTCGACGAGGTGCCTTGTGCGGGTGATCCCGTTCACGCAGTGAAGGACCTCAAGGCAGCTGAGGCGCTCGCAGATGAGCGTCGCAGGAAGCAGAGCAAGCCAAGGGCAACAATCGGGGAGGGCGGATTCAACATCGACAAGTTGCGGGAGAAGCTCGCGGAAGCCGAGCAGCTTGAATACAAGGTGATCTTGAAGGCCGACGTGCAGGGCTCGGCCGAGGCGTTGGCTCAGGCGCTCGCCAAGCTCACGACGAAGAAGGTCAAGCTGACGATTGTGCAGACGGGCGTCGGTGCCATCACCGAGTCAGACGTCAACCTCGCTGTCGCGGCGCAAGCCAGCATCATCGGCTTTAGTGTTCGCCCGGCGGGCAAAGCGAAGAAGCTCGCCGAGCAAGAGAAAATTGAGACGCGCTTCTACAACATCATCTATCAAGTGATCGATGACGTCCGGAGCGCGATGGAAAGCCTCCTCCCGGCGACCAAGGTCGAGCGAGAGATCGGCAAGGCGGAAGTTCGTCAGGTCTTCCGCATCAGCAAGGTCGGCTCGATTGCCGGCTGCATGGTGACAGAAGGCGTCTTGAAGCGCGCAGCTCACGCTCGCCTGATTCGCGACGGTGCCGTCATTTGGACCGGTGGCCTTGGAACGCTCAAGCGCTTCAAGGACGATGCTCGCGAGGTCCGTGAGGGTTTCGAGTGCGGTATCGGTCTCGACGGCTTCAACGACTTGCAGGAGCGAGACATCATCGCCGCCTTCGAGCTTGAAGAGGTCAAGGCGCGACTCGAGGACTGACGGGCTTGGATTGAAGGCAGTGAAGCCAATGGCGCGGTTGATGGCTGGGCGAGACTGAGTTCGTTTGATGAATCCGAAGGATCGCAAAGGCCGCGGCGGGGAAATTCTGCCAGCGATTGCGGAGCCCGAGCGGAAAGTTCCGCGGAGGCTTCGGGTCGAGGGTGAGATCTACGCGCAGATCTCGCTCGCCGTGATTGCACTCGAGGATTCGCGTCTCTCGGGCGTGACGGTCACGCGTGTTCAGATGACGGATGACCTCCGCCTGGTGCGCGTTTACGCTCATGCGACGGGGCTCGAGCCGAACGTCGATTTGCCCCGACAGCGCGAGATATTGAAGGGCCTCTCGTCGGCCGCGAACCGTTTGCGCCGCGTGCTTGGCACCACGCTCGAGCTTCGGTACGTCCCCGATTTGCGTTTTTTCTACGACACCGGCGTCGACCACGCGCGACGAATCGACGAGTTGCTGAGCGAAATCCGAGAGCAAAAATAGGGCATCCAGCGCCTCCACCGAGAGGAGGGAACCGGTCTCAGGGGTGGGCTCGAGGCTCCGTGGCCCAAGCGACGCGAAGCAACGCCCACGTGATGCTGGGGCTCAGGTCCCGCCGCGGAGAGTCGCTCCCCGCGGCGGTCGGTAGCGAGCCGGGCCGCTACGGCTTCACAAAGATGAACTGCACGCGCCGATTGCGGGCTCGGTTCGCCGGCGTCACGTTGGGGACGAGCGGGCGCTCCTGGCCGAAGCCCTTGCTAGAGAGCCGCTCATTGGCAACTGCGCCTTTTCCAACGAGCCACTTGAGCACCGAGTCGGCGCGCATTTGACTCAATTCCTTGTTGCGACTTGGCGCTCCGGTGTTGTCTGTGTGGCCCTGAATCTCAATTTTTCGCAGCTTTTCGTTCTTGTTGATGACGTCCGCTATCTCCGCGAGCAACTGCGTGCTGTCGCCGAGAATCACCGCCGAGTCCGTCTCAAAGTGGATCTGCTTTGAGATTTGAATTTGATCTGCGGTCACCTTGACGCTCGACTGGGCCGGACGCTTGGTCAACGCGATCGAGGCCTTGACGTCTTCACGTGCGCGGATGGTTACGTCCTGGGTGTGCGGGAAGAATCCCGGCTGCTCAGCACTCAGCGTCCTATCTCCCGGCGTCAGTTCGCCGAACTTGAAGACGCCACTACTTTCACTGGTTGTCTTCGTCGTCACTCCAGCGGCGTCGGTAAGCGTGATGGTCGCACCCGTGAGTGCAGCGGCGTCGGCGGCATTCGTCACAGCACCACTGAGGCCACCTTTCTTTGGCAGCGACTCAAGCTCGCAGCTGACGTCGCTGAAGTACGAGCCGGTTACGTATTGCTTGGGAGCCGGTACGGGTACGGCCGGAGCTTTCGGGGTCGAGGGAACTTCGGGAGTCGGTTGTGCCCCGAGCACTGGAGGCACGGTGGCTGGAGGCACGGTGGCTGGAAGCCCAGCGGCCGGAAGCCCAGCGGCCGGAAGCCCAGCGGCGGGAAGCGCAGCGGTGATGGTGCCAACACAGGTTGCCGTGTTGTAGCCGTCGGCAGACACCTCGAAAGCGTGGCTACCCGGTTCGAGCTTGCGCGTAAGAAAGCGCCCCGAAGCGTCGGTCGCGTAGGGCGGCTCGTTCGCACCGGGGTCGCGGAGCGTAACGATGGCCTTTGCGATAAGCGTGACTGCGCCCTTTTCTTTGACGGTACCGCGGACGAAGTACTCGGCCGCAGGCGGCACCACCTCAGGTGGCTGAATAGGCGCAACGGCGGCAACGGGCGCAACGGGTGCAACGGGTGCAACGGGTGCGATCGGAAGAGGGAGCGGCACTTTCTTTGGCTGCGTGTCGTAGGCGTAGCCCATGCCGAGATAGAGGCCCCACGGAGCCTGCGGTGCGACTTCTTCGATGAACTTCGACGTCCCGCTCGTGCCGATGTCGAGGGCGACGTGCCCCGAGAGTCCGCGGAAGGCATCGTTGAACGGATTCAGTCGAGCGCCCAAGGTCACCCGCGAAGGAGCGGCCGCGAAGCCAGGCGCGCCGGAGAGGGGATCCGCGAGATCGGTTAACGCCAGACAGACGTCGCCTTCGGAGATGGTCCGAGTGTGGCAAGCGTAGCCCTGTCGGTTCACCGGGATATCCAGCGAGAACTCGGCGTAAGGCTGGATCCAGCGGAATTGTCCGTCGATACCGAAACGGATCGGCATGAAGTCAACCCGGTTGATGCCGAGACCAAATCGCTCGATGCGGCTTATCGGAATGCGGTCGAGTCCTCCCGAGAGGCTCGGGTTGCGTGCGGCGCGAATCGTCTCGACGCCTTCGACGATGCTGCCGGAGTTGTCGATTTTGTAACCGACGTTGATATGCATCCGAACAGGTGCGCCGACCCCGCGACCTTTGAGTTTTCGGAAGTCGAGTGAACTCAAAAGGTTGAGCTCCGCGCTCGTCCCGCCGCTTGCGACGCCAACGTCGCCGGCGCCGTTCAAGAGCAGGAGGCGGAAGTCACCACCGACAGTCAAGACGTTGCCAATGCGCGAGGGTGTAAATGCTTTGACACCGAGGGTCGTGTCTCCAAGCACCTGCAGGAGAGAGGGCGCACCCAGCGAGTTGGAGTTCGCGTACGTACGGATTCCGGCATACGCCTCGAGAAAGGAAAGCGGCGTCGCGTTCACCGTGAACCAGCCGCCAACGTGACTCGAGTCGTCGGCGGTGGAGGTGGGCTCGCAAGGCGTGCCGGCGTTGCAGAGAAAACCACTCCCCGAATAAAGGTCGGCAAGGAAGCCGACGCGGAACGTCCCGCGTGCGCCCGAGCCCGCGTAAGCGGTGTGAAGGAGACCGACCGAACCATTGAGGTTCGCTTGGTCCGCCAGCGTCGCGGCACGCTCTTCCTCCTCCGCTTTCGGCGGGACGGTGAAAGTTGCGGTGCCATCTGGGGCCCCGGCGATGGGTTCCACAGCCGTCGTGTCGCTCGGCGGCACTGCGGGTTTCGGGCCGGACTGAATAGAGCCGCTCCCAGCTGCCGGAGTTTTTACGGGTGTGCGCTGGCGTGTGGCTGGGGCCTCCGCACCAGCGGGCTCAGCGGCGCGAGTTGC
>CANMZR010000165.1 GCA_947502375.1 Polyangiaceae bacterium | reverse complement strand
GTATTCGGAGCCTTCCATCTCTTCCACCGCAGCGAGGGCTGACGTCGCGAGGCTCACGCCGACCTGCCCCTCGCCGAGATCCACCTTCGAAGCGGCCTCGATGGCCGTGGCGTAGACGTGGTAGCTGACGAGCGCTTGCGCTTCTGCTTCGCGTCCTGCAAAAGCGGCGCACGCCGCCGCGCTCGTGTGGTCGCCGGATGCGCGCGCCAAGAGGGCCTTGATGATAAGGCAG
This sequence comes from Polyangiaceae bacterium, assembly GCA_947502375.1. GTDB lineage: Bacteria > Myxococcota_A > Polyangia > Polyangiales > Polyangiaceae > SYFR01. The sequence continues at coordinate 9,629 of CANMZR010000165.1, read as the reverse complement.
TGAACACGGTCGTAGACGTTGTCGGAGACTGCGAGGATTGCGGAGGCATCGAGCACGTGCTGCCGCGCTTCCTCCACCTGGCCTGTCTCGATAAGAACGCCCGCGAAAACCAGCAAATTGTCCACCCATCCGTCTAGGTCGTCGTACCGCTCGTGAGCTGAGCGCGCGCGCGCCAAGTAACCGATGCCTTGCTCCGTGTAGCCGACTTTCGCATAGGCGAGGCCAATGTTGGCGAGCGTCTTGGCGACCTGGAAGCGCCCGCCCATCAGGATGTCGAGGGCCAGCGATTGCAGGCACATCGCGATAGAATCTTCGTAGCGACCGAGTACGAATAGCGCGAAACCGAGGGCATTGCGCGCCCGAGCCTCGCTGCGTTGTGCGCCTTCGAGCTGAAAGATCGCGATCGCTTCAGCCTGTGTTTCCACGGCTGCGTGGAGGCGTCCGGCACGTCGTAAAAGGACGCCCTGCGCCCGTAGAACCTCGCCCCGCGCGCCGCGGCTGACGTGCAGGTTTTGGGTCACCTGAAGCGCCCGGTCGCAGGCGTCGAGCGCTCCGTCTACATCGCCGACATCGCGTAAAAGCTCGCAAAGCACGACCGATGCTTCAACGCGTAAGTCGGGATTGCGTGCGGCATCGGTAAGCGCTTCTGCGCGCTCCGCGAGCGGGATCCCGCGGATCATGGCGCCCTCGTCCAGCTCGAACTGGGCACAACGAACGAGCGCGGTCACAACCCAGCGCGCGAGGCGTGATTCAAATGCGAGTCGGTGCAGCTCGTCGAGATGCCGACGCCGCGGTGCGGATTGACCGAATTGTCGGTAGAGCCGCACGAGTGCGTCATGGGTCGGTAAGAGCCGTACCTCGCCGGCCGGCAAGAGCGCCGCCGCTCGCTCGAAATACCGCAGCGCGAGTTGGGTCTGAGATGCTCGCCGCGCCGCGGTTGCGGCCTCGAAGTAATGCTCGCCCGCCTTGTAAGGTGCTTCGCCATTCTCGAAATGATGCGCGACGATCGCGGCCGTCAGGCCGACGGCGAGCGGCGTTCGCGCCAAGTGCTCGCCGAGCTGTCGATGCATGCGGACGCGGTGCACGCCGTCGAGTGCCTGGTAGGCTACGTCGCGCACGAGTGCGTGGCGAAAATCGAGGCCGACGCTGCGCTGGTCGCAGAGGCCACGGGCGCAGAGACGGGTGAGCGGCTCCTCGCTGGCGAGCCGCGCCAAAAGCACGATTTCAGCTCCCGAAAGCGGACCACCGGAAACGGCGAGCCAGTCGACGATGTCCCGCTCTTCTTTCGGTAGTTCGTTCAGACGATCACCGACGAGCAACTCGACGGTCGATGGCAGAAGGTCCGCCTGCTCATCGAAGCGGGCATCGTTGCGAACGAGCTCGCCTTCGCCTTCGTCGTTCGTTTCGACGATCTCGAGGGCCCCGCGTTCGAGCAGCGCGTCGAGCATCTCGAGCATGAAGTAAGGGTTTCCGCCAACGCGCGGTACCAGCTCGCGGCACACCTCGTTGACGCCGCGATGCACGCCGAGTCGCGCTCGAACGAGCCTCACTTGTTCGTCCGCCGACAGGCCCCGCAGTTCGCTACGCATCATGCCTTCGAGGAAGGGCTCCATGCGCTCGTTGGGCCGCGTGACCAGCAGCATCAGTACGGGCGCCTTTTCCGGCCGCTTCAGCACCCGACCGAGGAGCTCGAGGCTCATCCGGTCTGCCCACTGCAGTCCATCGAGCACGATCACCACGGGTGACGTGGTGGCCAGAGCGCCGATGAGCAGTCTGACGCTGCGAATGGTCAGCTCGTGGAATTGCGCGGCCGCGTCCTCGTCGTGCAGCGGCGTTTCGACTCCGGTGATGAGCTCGGCCAAACGGTTTACCAAGCGGTCGGCGCGGCTCGACGGCGCGCGCATGAGCGTGCGGATCCGGTCGCTCGCGTCAGCGAAGGAACTCTCGGCATCCGAACCCGTTGCCTGGCGCAAGAGGTCCGCGACCACCGCGTAGGGCAGGTCGATCTTGACGGGCGAGCACTCGACCCTGATGAGCTGCGTCCCTTCTTCGAGCTCGCTTGTGAAGGCATTGACGAGGGCGGTCTTACCGATGCCCATCTCGCCCATGATGACGTGTGCGAGAACTTCGCCGCTGCCCTTCGAGCGAGAGGTGCCCGGCTCCATGGCCTCGAGGGAGGATGCACCCGTGCCCCCAACTTGATGAACGGCCCGATGGTAGGTCGCATGCAGGTCGGCTCGCTCAGCGTCGCGTCCCACGAGGTCATTCGGCGTCAGCGCAAAAACGGCTTGGCGTTCCTCGGGGGTCAGCGGACGCAGCATTTCGTGGACCCGAATGCGCTCCGGACCGTCAGAACCTCCCGCTTGGGGGAGTGGAATCAATGCGCCTTCGTTCCAATGAAAACTTTGCCGAACGAGCCGATAAATCCCGCCCGCAACCCAGGTCTTTCCGAAGGGAGTGTGCAGTCCGAGGGCGCTCGCGAGGAGGTTCGTCGGCGCTTGAAGGGAGTGTTCGACAAGATGGCCTTGCTCGTCGCGCTCGCCGGTTGCGATACCGCGCACAATCGCCATGGCGGCGTAGAGGTCCGTGCCAAGTTCCTCCGAGCGGCTCGTCAAGAATTCGTGAACGTCGAGCGCCAAGAGCGCGCTATCGTCCGCCGCTCGTGAAGGGTTCGCCAGGAGACCGACGACCGCGAGCGCGGAGCCATCGTCTCCCCACGACCAGACAGCGCCGCGTTTGTAGGCGATGTCGTCGAGGGTCGCTCGAATGGCTAAAAGCGCTCGTGCTTGGACGCTGGCTCCCCCTAGCTCGACGAGTCCGCCAAGGCCACCCAAGCGCAGTTTCACGAGCGCCACGTGGCGCACCTCTCGGACGATACGGTGGGAGACTCCGGCGGTGCCCAGGCCGGTGGACGACTCGCTTCCCGTGGGTCGCTGGCGGCGAACTGCGGCCATCGTCTGCTGCGGCACCTCCAACTCGCGGAAGTGCGCACCCCCCGGTCCGACAAACTCGGCCACCGTTTCCTCGATGGTGGTGGTGTCGATGAGCTGCCGTTGCTCGAGCAAGAGCCGACCGATCGCCGTCGCCAACTCGCGCGCGTTCTGAAAGCGCTCCTCCGGCGAGCGCGCAAGCGCCTGCATCACAATCGCCTCGAGCTCGGGATGAAGGCTCGGGAGGACACTGCTCGGGGGCTTCACCGCGCCAAGGCGAACGGCCTCGGAGAGGGCCTCCTCCTTCAGAGCGCCATAAGGGGAACGCGCGCAAATCAGCTCGTAAAGCACAACGCCGAGCGAATAGATGTCGCTGCGACGATCGGCCTTTTCGCCGCGGGCTTGCTCGGGCGACATGTAGGCGGTCTTGCCCTTGAGCACCGTGTTTTCCTCACGGAACAAGTTCGCGCTGGCGATACCGAAATCAGCGATTTTTACGACTCCGCCAAAAGACACGAGCACGTTTTGCGGGGAGACGTCCCGGTGGACGATGGCGAGCGGCAAGCCGCCCTCATCTTTGCGCTCGTGGGCGTAATGAAGGCCTTTCGCCACCTCGGCGGCGAGGTACGCGGCGACCCACGGCGGGATGCTTTGCTCGCGCTGTGCCGCTCCCCGCATCAGCTTTGCGAGGTCCACGCCCTCGACGTATTCCATCGAGAGGAGGAGATCGTCTCCGTGATGCGAGAAGTCGTAGACCTGGACGATGTTGGGGTGGTTCAGGCGCGTCGCTAGCTCTGCCTCCTCGACAAACATCGAGCGAAAACGGCGCGCTTTTCCATGCTGCGGTAGGATCCGCTTCAGCACCAACTGCTTGAAGGTGCCTTCGGCGCCGCGTTTTTTTGCGAGAAAAACCTCGGCCATGCCCCCTGCTCCGAGCCGTCGCTCCAGCTCGAACCCCGGGAGGTCGGGGAGGTCGTTCGGGGAAGTGCTCATGAGTGGGCCGCGCGGGTTCGGCGATACTCTACTTCTACACCGCCGGCGCTTGTACTAGGTTGAACGCGAGAATTCTTCATGCGCCTCCCCCTCGTCCTCGCTCCCTGGCTTGTCGGTGCTCTTGTTGCCGGCGCTTCTCTTGCCTTTGCTGAGACGGCGTGCGCCGCCGAGGAGGAGGCTATCGCGAGCCCGGCCGAAGCCGTTCCGGCCAAAGAAGGCGAGCCTGGTACGGATGCCGAACCCTTGAAGGGCGAGGATGCCGCGGGTGGTTGGGGGGTCGGCGGCAAAGAAGACGCCGGCAAGTTCACCCCGCACGGCAAGACCGGCAAGCTGAAGGAACTCGAGGACGCTGAAGAGGAAAGGCGCGTCGTTGATGAAACGCCCGTGAATCTCGGGCCTCCCGGCACCGCCTTGATGGACGTCGTGGTCGCGCCGAGCGGCTCGATCATCGTTCCCGTTCAGGACAGTGGGCCGACCAAAGTCGCTCCTGGCGGGTCGTTCATTTTCGGTACGAGCTATCGCGTCAACGACAAATGGGAGTTCGGTGCTCGCTTTGGGCTCTCGACCGCTGCGACGAACGGACCCCGAGAAGCGCTCCTCGTGGGTTCGCGCGATCCGGATAGCTTCAAGCAGGTGGCGACCGGCAACCTCGAGGTTTCGTTCCGCCCGATTGTTAAATTGACGCGCGCGCTCGTGATGCCTGTGGGCCTTGCTCTCGTGTTCCCCACCGCGATGGGCGACATGTTTTCCGATCCCGATACGCGGGTGAATGTCGCCCGCTCGAACGTGAACCAAGCCGCGTCCGCGATGCGCGGCTGGGAAGACAAAGCCCTCTTCGAGCCGCACCGCTTCAGCCTCGTACCGGGTGCTCGTCTGATTTACCAGCGCCCCATGGGTTCGGGGACCGGGCAAGGCGTGCTCGTTCTCGAGGCTCGCACGAAGTTCGAGATCATGGCGCTCACGGGCGGCAAGCAACCGCAGACGGTTGAGCAGGCCCCAGCGGGAGCGACCATCGGAGATCTCAAAGACGTGGCTTTGAATTGGGTTCTCGGCGGCGGCGCGGATTACGTGATGCTCGATGGCCTCGTCACACCGGGCCTTAAAGCTTGGTTGGCGTACGCGACTGCGACGAACTCGTTCGGTTCGATCGACGTCTCGGGTGCACAGTTCGTGCTTGAGCCCGGTGTCGCCACCAATGTGCCCTTCTCGAAGGGCGGGACCCTTCGCTTTCAGGGCAGGCTATCGGGGATTTTGCCGCTCGGTGGTCCGCTTGGCTCTGGAAATCAAGCGATCCCCGCCGGGATCGCCGGCCTCCGTATCGCGGCCGGGCTCGCGTTTTAGCCCGCTGCAAAAGAGCGCTCACCGACACTGCGTAGAACTCTACGCGCTCGGCTGAGCTATTCGTTCTCGGCGGTCCGTGTTACGCACGCGAACGTTTTTCTCGCCATGGAGCCGATCGTCCCTCCGACCCACATGCGTCCGATCACAACGACGCTGAGCAAGCCGCACGTCGCTTCGTCGCCACTTTGTCCGTCGCAGCTTTTCGCGGGCAAAAAGCTTATCGTCGTCGGTGGCACGGGCTTTCTCGGCAAGGTCTGGGTCTCGATGCTGCTCGCGCGCTTTCCCGCCCTCGGCCACATTTATTTGATGGTACGCGCCAAGGGCTCTCAGTCTCCCGAGGCACGCTTTTGGGCTGACATCGCTTCGTCTCCGCCGTTCGACCCGCTGAGGGCGGCGCATCCGGGTGCCGCCTTCGAGACGTTTCTGCGTGAAAAAATAACGCCCATGTCAGGCGACATGTCGTTGCCGCGGCTTGGCTTCGATGCGTCGTTCCTCGTTGAACATTCCGGAAAAATCGCCGCGATTGTCAATGTCGCCGGCGTGGTCGATTTCAACCCGCCACTCGACGAGGCGCTCCAAGCGAATGCCTTCGGCGTCAACCACCTGATCGACCTCGCCCGCTCGCTGGCAGCGCCGGTGATGCACACGTCCACCTGCTATGTCGCTGGGTACCGAACGGGTCTCATCGACGAAGTCGACCCGCGTGATGTTCCCTTTCCGCGTGCCGAGAATGCCCCCGGTGAACGCTTCATCGCGCTACCTGAAGGAGTTCCCGTCGACCGAAAGCTCGACCGCACCCACTGGAATGCGCAAAACGAGATCCGCGAGTGCCTGAACGTCATCGAACACGTTCGCCATCGCTGCGAGGACTCGTTCCGTCAGAGCACCTTCCTGGACGAAGCGAAAAACAACCTCGAGAAGCGCGCCGAGCCGTGCCGAGGTGCGGTGCTTGCCGACGAGCTCGCGAGTGTGAAGCGCAAGTTCATCCGTGAGCGGCTCATCGAGGCCGGCAAGGAGCGTGCGCTCTACTGGGGTTGGCCCAACATTTACACGTACACGAAGAGCATCGGCGAGCAGGTCCTCATGGCGAGCGGCGTGCCCGTCACCATCGTTCGACCGGCCGTGGTCGAGTCCTCGTGCGAGTACCCATTTCCAGGCTGGAACGAGGGCATCAACACCTCGGCACCGTTCATCTACATGGCCCTGAAGGGTCAGAGTCAGTTCCCCGCCGACGACAGCGTCCATCTCGACATCATCCCCGTCGACTTCGTGTGCGCCGGGATGATAGCGGCGCTCGCGGAGCTCATCGACGGGACCCACAAGCCGGTCTACCAGTTCGGCTGCGCCGACGTAAATCCCTGTAAAATGTCGCGTTTCATGGAGCTCATCGGGCTCTACAAGCGCAAGAAGCTGCAGGACGGTGGCGACAGCGGTAACCGCTTGATAAACGCGCTCATGGCGCGGGTCGAGCCGGTCAGCCTCGACAAGAAGGACTACCAAGCTCACGGCGCTCACGCGATTGCGAAGGTGGAGCGCGGTGTCGCATCGGTGTTCGATGCCCTCTCGGTGGGTCCGTTGGCGACGCTCTTCAAGCCTGCTGCGAAGGCCCTCCGAAAGGCGGCGAAGACGGAGGACAAGATAGGGGAGATCATGGACCTCTTTCTGCCCTTCACCGTCGAGTGCGAGTGGATCTTCAGTTGTGCGAACACCCGCTCCGCGCTCGAACGAATGCCGCCCGAAGATCGCGCGCTCTTCGTCTGGTACCCCGAGAAGATCGATTGGCGCGAGTGGATGTACGAGGTCCATATCCCTGCCATCGAGAAATGGGCCGGCCCTCAGTTCGAGTTGCGCCTGAAGCGCGAAGTCAAGCCGCTACAACGCCACGAGACGCTGGTGGCCCTCCTCGACGAGATGGCGGACCGGCACGATCACGGGGTGGCGTTGCGGATGCTGGAGGCTGACGGGCTCTCGCGCATCACCTTCATCGAGTGGCGTGAGGCCGCGGCATCGGTCGCTGCACGACTCGCCGAGAACGGTGTGACGTCAGGCGACCGCGTGCTCCTCGCAGGCGAGAACCGCCCGGCCTGGCCGATCGCTTATTTTGGGATCTTGCGCGCGGGTGCGGTGGCGGTCCCGGTCGATCCGAAGCTCTCCTCGAAGCAGCTCAAGAACGTTGTTGAAGCGTGCGGCGCGCGAGTTGCGTTGTGGGGCGAAGAGGTCGAAGTGGCTGGTGGCCTTGCTGTGCGACAAGCGCTCCCCGAGTTGCTCGTGCTCGATCTCGACCGGATTGTGAAGAATGACGCGAGCCTCATTGCGCCGTCGGTCGAGGTCAAGGCGTCCGATCTAGCGAGCATCATCTATACGAGTGGCACCACGGGTGAGCCGAAGGGCGTCATGCTGACGCACGAGAACTTCACTTCGCTGCTCGCGTCGATAACGCCGCTTTTTCACTTGAATCCAAGTGACGGCTTGCTCAGCGTGCTGCCGCTGCATCACACGTTCGAGTTCTCATGCGGCCTGCTCTTGCCGATGTCGAGTGGCGCGTGCATCACCTACATCGGTGAAGTCAACTCGGAGCGCCTGGGCGAAGGGCTTTCCAAGGCCCGCATCAGCGCGATGGTGGGTGTCCCTGCACTCTGGCAGATGCTCGAGCGACGCATTGTGAACCAGGCAAAGGAGCGCGGGCAGGTCGCGGGCATGGTCTTCGACTGGGCCCTTGAGCTGAATCGTTTGCTCGGTAAAAACCTCGGCATCGACGCCGGTAAGCTGTTCTTCGGACCGGTGCATGACAAGCTCGGCGGCCGTGTGAAGTACCTCATCAGTGGTGGCAGTGCGCTACCGAAGAGCACCGCGGAAACCTTCGCGGGTCTCGGTCTCCACTTATCGGAAGGCTACGGTCTGACCGAGGCGGCACCCGTCCTCACGGTCGCGAAGGCGTCGGCGAAGTCACGTGCCGGCCATGTGGGGAAGGCGCTCCCGGGCCTCACCATCCGCATTCGGGAGCCTGATAAAGACGGCGTGGGTGAGGTGTGCGCCAGCGGTGACAGCGTGATGCAGGGGTATTACGGGAACGAGGCCGCGACCCGTGAAGTGCTCGACGCAGAGGGCTGGCTGCACACGGGTGATCTCGGCAAGTTCGATAAAAAAGGGCAGCTCGTACTCGTCGGTCGATCGAAGGACGTGATCGTGGGTGCTTCGGGCGAGAACGTTTACCCGGACGACGTCGAAGAGTGGCTTGGCGAGGTCGAATCCGTCGTCGAGCTCTCGATTGTGGGGCTGAAGCGCGGAGACACCGAGGTCGTCGCGTGTTTGGCGGTGCCGCTCCGCGAGAAAGACGTCACGCGTGAGGTGGCGCATCGAAGGGCCTTACGCTCGTTGAAGAAATCGATTGGCGAGCTGCCCAAACATTGCCAGCCGTCGGTGCTCCACCTCTACGACGCGGATCTGCCGAAGACCGCGACCCGCAAGGTCAAGCGCAGTGAGGTTCGGTTGATTCTCGAACGGTTGACGGCGGCGTCGGCCGCGTCGGGGCCGAGTTCGGCGTCGATGACCGGCACGCTCGCAATGGTGCAACAGGCGCTCGCGGGGCTCACCAATCGGCAGGTCGTCGATATTCGCCCCGAGCTCTCCTTGAAGGGCGATCTTGGCCTCGACTCGCTCCTTGCGATGGAACTCGGCGTCGCCATCGAAGCGCGGCTTGGCCGCTCGTTGCCGCAAGAGCAGTTGAACCGGATCGATACGGTGTCGGAGCTTGCCGAACTGTGCGCCACCACGCGCCCGGTGCGAAAGGCGCTCCACCTCGACGAGGAGCCCGAGTCCAAGATCGTGGAGCTCCCGGCTCCGGTTGCCGCGCTGGCGAAGTCCCTGCTCGGTCAAGCTCAGATGGGTTTCTACGACCGTCTGATGAAGCCCGAGGTGTTCGGTCGGGCGTTCATTCCGCACAACCGCACTACGATTGTCATCTCGAACCACGCGAGCCATCTCGACATGGGGCTCGTGAAGTATGCGCTCGGCAATTACGGGCAAGGGATGGTAGCGCTGGCGGCCCAAGACTACTTCTTCGATGGCCCGTGGCGTCGGGCTTACTTCAAACAGTTGACGAACCTTCAGGCTTTTGATCGCAAGACGAACCTGCGCCAGGCGCTCCGGGATGCCGGCGCGACCATCCGTGCGGGCAACAATGTGCTGCTCTTTCCCGAGGGCACTCGCACGCCAGACGGCTCGATTCAGGAGTTCAAGTCCACGCTCGGTCACCTCGCGTTGCAGAACCGCACGGACATCTTGCCGCTTCACCTCGGCGGCACTTACGAGTCTTGGCCCAAGGGCCGGAAGGTCCCGACCCGCCGCGAGCTCACAGCGCGGATC
>CANMZR010000164.1 GCA_947502375.1 Polyangiaceae bacterium | reverse complement strand
ACCGGCCGCGAAGAAAGCACCGGCCGCGAAGAAAGCACCGGCCGCGAAGAAAGCACCGGCCGCGAAGAAAGCACCGGCCGCGAAGAAAGCACCGGCCGCCGCCAAGGCGACACTGACTCCGGTAGCACCCGCGAAGAGCAGCGTGGCCCTGCCACAAGCGTCGCTTGGCAAAGGCCGTGCCCGCGCAGTCGCTCCGTCCGTGGGCGCGCCAACCAAGGCTGGCCGCGTCAAGCCCGCGCCGGTGGTACCCGCCAAGGCTTTGTTGAAGACGAAGCGACCGATAACGGAAGATGACGCACCCGATAGCGATGGCGAGATCCGCCGCCGCCCTCGCGGCGAGAACGAGGATGACGACGACGATCGCGAGTTTGCTGACTTCGACGAGGACGCCCCGACCTCATCCGAAGGCGTGGACGAGGAAGACAGCGACGACGATGACGGCGCCAACGAAGGCGAATCCGCGGGCCGACGGACCCAGCGCCGCCCGGGCGAACCGAAGGCTGCCGTGGCCCCCACGCCGAGCATCCCGTTGCCCGTCAAGGAACTCCCCAAGCTGCTGACGATTGAAGAGCGAGCCGCGGCCGTTGAAGTTCGCTTGAAGAACCAATCCGCGGACTTTCTGAAGGCCTACAACGACAGCTTCGACATGTCCTGGGTGTTTCACGACACCGGGCTCGAAGGGGCGATTTATACCTTTGAGGAGCTGCGCAACTCCTTCCGGAACATCGACGGCGAGCACCTCGACTCGAATGTTCTGCCGATCCAGCACGCCATCCAGTGCAATCAGAGGGCGATCAAGTTCATTCGCGAGATGGTCCAGGAAAAGGGAGCCCCGATCACGCTTGATCTCATTCGCACCATTTACGTCACGCTGCACCCCGACGAAGGGGACATCAAGACCGCCAAATACCGTCGCGACATCCCGCAGCACCGGCTCTACTTCCACGAATATGCAGCCCCAGATAAGATCGCGCTGAAGCTCCGCGCGTTGGTCGATTGGCTCACGGCTCCCGAGACCACCAAGACGGTGGGAGCACTGAAGCTCGCCGCCAAAGCCCATTACGAGCTCGCGCGGATTTATCCGTTCCCGAAAGACAGCGGGAAAGTGTCGCGCCTGCTGATGAATTTGATCCTGATGCGCGGCGGATTCCCGCCGGCTATCATGCATCACAGCGAGCGACAGCGTTATTACGACTCGCTGAAAGCACCTGCAGCGATAGCGCTCGTCCAGATGGTCGCCGACTCCGTAGAGAACTCAATCTCGAGCATCGAGAAGCTCCTCGACGAGCACGAGTCCCGAACCCGCGCTTTCATTAGTTAGGGCCAGCCTGTTAGCGGGATCCGCGCCGAAAAGGGTCTAACCTCTCCGGCTCTTGCACATTTCCAACGCGAGGGACCCTCGCCCAAAAGCGTCGCGAGCGACGAATCCCTAGGCATTTTTTATTGAGTAACGCGCGCGAGCGATAGGCACTTCCTGTGCCTTCCGCGAACCCGACCGACGGGGGTTGGCGCGCAGCACATTTCCAACGCGAGGGACCCTCGCCCAAAAGCGTCGCGAGCGACGAATCCCTAGGAAGTGGCGAGCGATAGGCACTTCCTGTGCCTTGAGCGAACCCGACCGACGGGATTTGGCGCGCAGCAGCTTTTCGGCGAGGGTCTAGCTGGATCCGCGACCCGTTGGCTGGCTCCGGGACCAACCCCGACCGAGCCTTCGTCGAGTTCTCGGAGAGCTTCGGTTTCAGGTTTGCGTGAACTGAAGAACCAGTTGTTCCGCTGCGGTGTACGGGTCGAGTTCGCGGCGTGACACGGCCATCACCGCGGCGTCGATCGCAGCACCCATCGCACGTTCCGCGTGTTCGAGGAGAGTCTGCCGAAGTTGATTGCGCATCGCTTCCCGCAACCGTGCGAGCTTTCGCTCACGCCCAGCCTCGGTGCCCTCGAGCCACTCCTTGTGCCCCTCGAGCTGTTCGAGCAGCGGTGCCACCCCCTCGCCCCGAAGCGCGACGCAGGGAACGATGGGAGCTTCCCAATGCCCTTGCTCATGTCGAGCACGGGGCGCGGCGTCTTGCGCGTCTGGAACCACCGCGCCGCACGAGCCGTGATGCGCGGAGCCACAGCCAGCCTGCGCCCCGTGGTGACCGCGCTGCACGCTGGCAGCTTTGCCAGCATGGCTCGTGCGTCGAGTCGCGTGGCCGAGAGCCGTCATCAACTCGAGATCCCGAATGGTCGCATCGGCGCCTTCGCGGTCAGCTTTGTTGACCGCGAACACATCGGCACACTCGAGAAGCCCGGCTTTAATGGCCTGAATATCGTCGCCCATCCCCGGCGCCATGACCACCAGTGTCGAGTCCACGGTGCGTGTCACCTCAAGTTCATCCTGCCCCACGCCGACGGTCTCGACGAGCACCACGTCCGCCCCCCAGGCATCGGCGACGCGAATGATATCGGCCGCGGAACGGGAAAGCCCGCCCAGTGCTCCGCGGGTGGCCAATGAGCGGATGAACACGCCGGGGTCTTCGAAATGTTGCTGCATGCGAATGCGATCACCCAGGATCGCACCGCCTGTGAAGGGGCTCGTCGGGTCGATTGCAATCACCGCGACGCGCTTGCCCTTGGCTCGAAGGATGGCGATGAGCTTGTCCGTTAGCGTGCTTTTTCCGGCCCCAGGAGGACCCGTGATGCCGACCGTCCAAGCGCGGCCTGTCTGTGGAAACAACTGCTTCAGGATGGTGCGGTATTCGCCTACGGCGTCGTCCACCAGGCGGCATACGCGCGCGAGCGCCCGCGGCTCTCCGGCGAGCACTTTCGCGGCAAGTGGGTGCAGCTCCATGGGGCCCGTTGATTCGCGACTCAGAAGCCCTGCAGGACGAGCTCTTCGATTGTGCGCGTGCTCATGTTGCCTTCAAGGACGTCGGGATGTCGCAGAAGGGCCTGGTGCAGGGGGATGTTCGTCCGTATTCCACCGATGATAAACTCGTCGAGGGCGACCCGCATCTTGGCAATCGCCTCCTGGCGCGTTGCACCGAAGCTGATGACTTTGGCAATCAGCGAATCGTAGCAGCTTGGTACCCGCCAGCCACCAAACACCCCGGAGTCGACGCGGATCCCGCCACCGCCTGGCGCGTGGTACTCGGTGATGAGTCCGGGCCACGGGGCAAAGCTGCGCGGATCTTCGGCGTTGATGCGGCATTCGATTGCGTGACCTCGGAAGCGCCAAGGCCGCGTGTCTGGAAGCATTACTTTTTGGCCTGCTGCCGCTACGAGCTGCAGCTCGACGAGGTCTACACCCGTCACCGCCTCGGTAACCGGATGCTCAACCTGGATGCGGGTGTTCATCTCCATGAAGTAGAGCTCACCCTTCTCATCCATCAGGAACTCGAGCGTCCCCACCGTGTGGTAGCCGGTTTCACGCATCGCGTGGCGGATGCGCTCACCCATCTCGGCGCGCAGTTCCTCACTCACCGTGATGCTAGGCGCCTCCTCCATGATCTTCTGATGACGCCGTTGCAGCGAACACTCGCGCTCCCCGAGCGTCCACGCGCCACCGTGCTTGTCGGCCACCACCTGAAACTCGATGTGGCGTGGCCGTTCGACAAACCGCTCGAGATACACATCCGGGTTCGCGAATGACTTCGCAGCTTCCGTCGTGGCGGTGAGAAACGCGCGCTCGACCTCAGTCTCATCCCGAACGATTCGCATCCCGCGACCGCCACCGCCACCCGCCGCTTTGATGATCACGGGAAAACCCACCCGCTTGGCTTCCTGAAGTGCGTGACCGGGGTTCTCGAGAACCGACGAACCGGGCAACAGCGGCAATCCAAAGGTCACCGCTTGCCGGCGCGCGGCCACCTTGTCGCCCCACGCGCGCATCGCTTCGGGGGTGGGCCCAATGAACTGCAGGTGGCACTGCCCGCAGATTTCGGCGAACGTTGCGTTTTCAGAGAGAAACCCGTAGCCGGGATGGACCGCGTCCGCGCCCGTGATTTCGGCAGCGGCGATGATCGCGGGAATGTTGAGGTAGCTGCTCGTCGCATCGGGCGGCCCAACACATACGGCTTCGTCCGCGAATCGGACGTGCAGCGCCCCTTCGTCGGCCGTCGAGTGAATCGCAACTGTGCGGATCCCGAGGGCACGGCAAGTTCGAATGACCCGCATGGCGATTTCGCCGCGGTTCGCGATGAGGACTTTTTTGAACATGGAGAATGCGCGAGGGATTCAGCGGCCCGTCAGCTTCGAAGAACGCGAAAGAGGGGCTGCCCATACTCAACCGGCTTACCATCTGCGACGAGGATCTCTTTGATCGTGCCGGCAACGTCGGATTCGATCTCGTTCATCAGCTTCATCGCTTCGATGATGCAGAGCGCTTGCCCTACGGTGACAAGACTTCCAACTTCGACGAACGACGCGGCGTCCGGCGATGGGGAGCGATAGAAGGTGCCCACGAACGGCGACGTGACGACCTCGCAAGCTTCGCTCGCGTCTGGCTCTTGAGACGCCGCAACCTGGACCGGCCCAGGCGGCTCGCTGCGGAGCGCAGGACCCAGACTTACCGCTGCCGAGGAAACCACGCGCGGCCCCCTTACGAGCGATATTTTCGCATCTTTGTCTCGATATTCGAACTCGGAGACGTCTCCGTCTGCGAGGGTTCGAAGCAACGCCTTGAGCTTCTTTAGATCGATTTCCATCACGACAGCTCACTCATTAGTTCAGACACGCGCGTCCGCATTAAATAACGCGCTCGACCGAGATTACCCCCCGGCGCAAGTGCAATCGCTACGAAATAGTTCTCATTGACGATGCGGACAAGGGCCGTGAGGTGGGCGGCGACGAGGACGACTTCTTCGACCGACCCGACCTCCAGCATGCTGACCGCTTGCTTCGCGGCGCGGAGCAGCACGGTCAACTCGATTCCGACTGTTTTGATGTCGGGAGACGCGTCTTCACGCACGTAGGATGCGAGGCTGATTCCATCGAAGTCCATCACCAAGGAGGCCCGAGCCCCTTCGGTGGACGCCACGACTTCCTCTAAAAGCGCCTCAAACATTGCGGCCGAACCATACCATGCGCGCGGGCCACCAAGAGCACGAATTCGTTCTCTGACGGCGGCGCGGATCCGCAGTAAAATTGGCTGTTTTTACTGGAGTCAAGCACTTGTTGCGCGAGTCCAACTGGAAGCCATTGCATCCGTGCTGAAGCTGGACAAAGACTAATTAAGCAGCGCGGGATACGAACGAGCCTTGACCGGTCGAAGGGGCAACGACTAAGGTCCGGAGTCCTTCCACACTCAGGGCGGCTCCACACGCATCGTGTGCGCTGCCAAAGGACGACTCGAAGCCATGCGCGCACGAGCGGGTGACCCACCTCGCACCATGCCCCAAAAGGTCCTCGCCGGACGCTCGGGGGACCCGCATCTGCGGGGTGACCTGATCCGAATTAAAGTCGATCAGGTTATTCTAGCGCGCGCTCCGGCACGCGCCGTCGCCGAAGCCCTACGTCTCGGAATGAAGAAAGCTCTTCCCGAGGTGACGATCGCTTACGACGGCTTTGCGGTCTCGGATCCATGCACGCTCCTCGCAGCGGCCAACGGCGCCGCGGACTCGGTGTCGTCCGCGTTCCCGGAGTACAACGTCCTCGTAGCCAGGGCGGGCATCGGTTACCCGGCTCCCGTCCATCTCGAGCGCTTTGCTGCTCCCGCGCGACTCGCCCTCACGGACGACGCGCGCCTAGCGCCAGTCGGTGGCCTCGGCATGCTGTGCCTCGTGGCGTCGCCTGCCCAACTCGGCGATGCGATGGCAACCGGTCAGATCTGGCTCCGTCCACCACGCTCGATTCAGATCCATCTGTCGGGAAAAACTCGTCCGTTCGTCTGCGCTCGAGACATTTCGCTGGAGCTGATTCGCTGCGATCTGCGAGGACTCGTGGAGCGAGTCGAGGCTCGTCATCACGCTCCCGTCGTCCTCGAGTTTGCTGGACCGAGCGCGCGCATGTTATCCGTCGGCAGCCGTGCGGTGCTGTGTGGCATCGCACATCAGGTCGGTGCCGCCGCAGCACTCTTCATCAGCGATGATAAATCGGAGGCATTCCTTCGAGATCAACGCCGAAGCAAGGCCCACCGCGCCCTGGCACCTGACCCGGGCGCTCCGTGCGACGAGGTGATCACCCTCGATCTCAACACGGTCGATCCGCTCATCATGGATGAAGACGGCCGGGTCCGAACCGCGCGCGAACTCGCCGGCAAACCCGTCGGACAGGTGTTGCTCGGTGGGGACTCGGGCGCCACGCTCCGCGACTTGCTCGCAGCCGCGAGTCTGTTGAAGAGCAAGCGCATCCCGCCACGTCTTGATCTTTTGCTGGCCCCGCCCTCGCGTCAGATGCTCGAAGTCCTCGGGCAAGATGGCGCACTTGTCGACCTTGTGGCGACGGGCGCGCGCATCATTGAGCCGGACCGTCGCGTGGCGACCGGTGACTTGTACCCCCCGCCCATCGGCGCTTTGTCAATGCGCAACATGGACCCGGAGCCGCACATTGAAGGCCGCCGCTCCTTTCTCGTCGCTTCGCCCGAGACGCTTTCCTACGCGGTCGCGCACGGCCAGGTCGGTGACCCACGCTCCTTCAAGCGCCCGGCACGGGTCGTCGTTCCCCGCATCCTCCCGACCGAAGACGTCCTCGTTGTTCGGAAAAAAGGTCAGAAAAAAGGACCTGCGGTGCAACCGTTGAAAGCGACGGACCTTCCCGCAGCGCAACCTTGGAAGCTGCCCGCAAGCCTCGACGTGCTGCCGGGTCTACCACCGGGCGTCGCCATCAAGCCGCAGGCTGGCAACGATGGGATCGCACTCGTGCTCAGCAAGCTCGATGAAGTCCGCGCAGCCAGCGACGCTGTGATCACCGGAGCGCTCCGGATCCGCGCCATCATCGCCCCGTCGATCCCGAGCCAAATGGTCACCACGTTCGCGAGCGAAGGCATCGCGAGCTTCCAGGCCACGGCGAGTGTCGTCGCCGCGGTCGGCAAGCAAAAAGACCTGAAGCTCACCCTCCCCAAGGCCTGGGCTCCGGAACTCGAAGTCACGCTTGGAAAAAACAAGGTGACGCTCGTCTGGCTGGCGGTCGAACGCGAGCAGACATGGACGCAACACGGCAAAAGCTGACCTGACCTCGCCTGTGCGGCGCGCTGCGGTGCGGTGCGAGCCCGCAGCAATCTGACGCAACCACCGGTCTCTCAAAACGACGCAGAATCAAAGAAAAGCTGCGTCCGAGTACCCAACTTCCGGTGTAATGTCCTCGGCACATGCAGGGCGAGTTGGAGCAGCGGGTCGCAGCGGCACGAGAGCGCCTCGATGACGTCCGTCGCGAGGTTGGGCGCGTCTTCATTGGAACGAGTTTCGCGGTCGACCAGTTGCTCGTCGCCTTGTTAGCCCGGGGTCACGTCCTGCTCGAAGGTGTGCCGGGAGTCGCGAAGACCACGCTTGCCAAAGCGTTCGCGGAGGCCCTCGGAGTCACCGTGCGGCGCATTCAGTTCACGCCCGACCTCTTGCCGGCTGACATCACCGGCACGTACGTGCTGTCTCCCCGAGACGGCACGTTCTCGTTTCGCCGCGGCCCTATTTTCGCAAACATCGTGCTCGCCGACGAGATCAATCGGGCCCCGCCAAAAACGCAATCCGCACTTCTCGAGGCGATGCAGGAGCAGCAGGTGACGGCCGAAGGGGATGCCTTCACACTGCCGGGGCCATTCATGGTCGTCGCGACCCAAAATCCTATCGATCTGGAAGGCACCTACCCGCTGCCGGAGGCCCAAATCGACCGGTTTCTGATCCACCTCGTGATGGGCTACCCCAAGCGGGAGCACGAGACCGCAATGCTACGGGCGCACGAGACGATGCGCGTCACGGCCGCCCCCGTCCTGACCGAGCAGGAATTACTCGAAATGCAGGACGTCGCTCAAAGGACTCACGTCGAAGACGATCTCTACGACTACGCGGTCGGCCTCACCAGACACACACGCAGCGATCCGCGCGTGCTTCTGGGCGCATCGCCACGGGCCACGCTCGGGCTCGTTCAGGCAGCCAAAGCGCTGGCGGTGATGCGAGGGCGGACCTTCGTTACCCCCGACGACGTGCGCGAGCTGGCCCCACCGGTTCTCGCACACCGTATTATTTTACGGGACGATGCGCTCGCAGAGCACGCGGTTCGGGTCCAGGTCGTTCAAACGGCCCTCGAGCGAATCAGCTATCGCAAAGCCGTGCGCCCGGCCTGACATGAGCGTGTATCCAACGCGCACCGCGGCCCACCTCACGCTCGCGGGATTCATCCTGCTGTTGCTGGGAATCGCGCTCCGCGAACCGAACGTGGTCGCATGGGGTGGAGCGTTGCTCGTCGGCATCGCCATCACGCGCTCGGTGACCCTCCTCAGCGTGCTGCGCATCCGGAATGCGGGTTTCGAAATGCTGTGGCCCACACCCGGCCGGGTCGTTCGAGTGACCTGCGGCAGCACCATTGAGCTGCGCGCCGAAATCCGAAATCGCGACACGCTCGCAGCCCGTTACGACAAACTACGGGTGGTCGCTTCGCCAGCCCTCAACTGCGTGATCGTGCCCCAAGCGGGAGAGGTCCAAGCCAGCAGCTCGGTTCTGCTGACCATCAAAGTTTGCGGCCTTCGCGCTGGATTTCACGGCATTTACGGACTTGCGCTTGAAGTACGAGGCGCACCGGACCTCTTCGAAGTTCCCCTCACCTTCGCGAACGCTTTCGGAATCGAGGTCTTGCCCCGTCCCGTCGGGCGCAGTCTTACGGTCGCCGAAGGTGGCAGGAGCCGAACGGTGTCGGCGACGGGTCGCAGCGGTACGCGACGCGGCGACGGCAGTGAACTCCGCGAGCTACGCGCCATCGTTCCGGGAGACTCGTTTCGGCGGATCGCTTGGAAAGCCAGCGCACGACGGGGAAAGCTGATGGCGCGCGAACTCGAACGGGACGAGCGCGACGTCGTGATGTTGGTCCTCGATGCGTCGGTTGAACTTTGGGCGGGGGCCATCGGTGACGCACCCCTTGATCACGCCATCGACGCCATCGCTGGACTTGCCAAAGTTCATCTTGCCCAAGGCGACCAAGTCGGACTCGTGATCGTCGCCACCCGTGAGCTTGCCGCCGTTCCGGTAGCTACCGGTCGAACGCAGCTCGCGGCGATCACCCGCGAATTGCTGCGTCACACCGGAGTGCTCGACGCGGACCGCTCGGGCTGGAACGAAGTCGACATGGCGGTGCAGGTCGCCGAGCACCTTCGTCCCGTGGAACCGCGTGGACTCAGCGATTTGCGCCACGGACGCTACGATAAGCTCGCAGAACGGGCGGCCAAGGCGGCGAGCGATGCCCCCTTCGAACCGAGCGCCCCGCGCGGACGAACATCCACGGACGCCGAGCTGCGGCGGTATGCCGCATGCTTTGGTCTCTTTGGACCGCCGTGCGTCGAGCCAGAACGAGCGCACTCCGAACGCACTCTCGCAACGACCCTCGAGCGATTGGGCCGCGAGCGGCGCGGACGTCCGAGCATCGTTCATGTCGTCGCGCCACCGCCAACGCATCAGGGAGTCGCAGCCGTCCGAAACGCAGTGCTTGCGTTAAGAAAAAAAGGCATCAAAGTCCGATGGTCGCTGCCCGACCTCGCGGCCGGTCTCGGCGGACTCGAAGGCCTCGGAGGCACCGCTTCGGACGAGCCTTTGAGTGGACAGGATGCGACGATCCTGGTTGCGAATCCCGAGGTTTTTATGGCCTTACGGGGTGCGGCTCGAGCGCGGGCCAACGTCGCCGCTCGCACCGGCGACGCGACGCTTCGAGGCATGGGTATCAAGGTGTCGGCGCTCCGAGCCTTTCGA
>CANMZR010000163.1 GCA_947502375.1 Polyangiaceae bacterium | reverse complement strand
ATGCAAAGAGCGCCGTGACGGCGATGGCTGGCCGCGCTGCCGGCAGAACGACCCGCAGGAACGCTTCGAAACGAGTGGCGCCGTCCACCATCGCCGCCTCTTCGAGATCGATCGGGATGGCCTCGAACGCGGCCCGCAACTGAAAGATGGCGAACGGAACGGAGGTGGTCGAGTAACACAGCACCAGGCCCATTCTAGAATCGAGTAAATGCAGCGCATCCAGCAAAATATAGAGCGGGATCGCACTCGCCACCGCCGGAAACATCTGCGTCGCAAGGAGCGCACTCACCCCTGCCCGCTTGCCGACGAACTCGAAACGCGCAAGAGCGTACGCCGCCGGGATCGCGAACAAGATGCCAACGACCGCCGCCGCCGTGGATACGACGAGTGAGTTCATGAGCTGCCCGCCGAAGAGCCAAGTCCGGGTTCCATCCGCGAGCGTTCGGCTCTGGCCGACAACTTCACGCACATGAGCGAGCGTCAGCCCTTCGGGAAAGGGAAGCAGCCGCGGCTCGGGAGTCTGACGGGCGGAAAATGCCAGCGACACGACCCACAAGAGCGGGTAGAGCGCGAACCCCACGGCGAGCACGAGGACGACGTGAACCGCCAACGATTCGAGGCGCTGCGGCCGGCCCCGGCGCTCCTCGCTCACGCGACCACCTTGCCAGTCAACCGAGCCGCGAGGCGGGTGGACGCGAACAGCAGCGCGAAGATCAAGACCGAGTACGCGGCCGCATAGCCGTACTGCGCTTGCCGCGTGAATGCCCAGCGGTAGGCCTCGCTGACGAGCACGTCGGTCTCGCCGTCCGGCTCCCCGCCGGAGACGAGAAAGACGACATTGAACATGTTGAAGGTCCAGACGGCCCCAAGTGCCACCGCCGGCACCATCGACGGGCGAAGCAGCGGCAGGATGATCTTCGTGAAGCGTTGCCAGCGCGTCGCACCATCCACCTCAGCCGCTTCGAGAACCTCGCTCGGCAACGAGGTCACAGCGGAGATGGTCACGACCATCATGAACGGAAAACCCAGCCACACGTTGGTCGCTAGATTGGCCGTGAACGCGGTCGAAAAACGCGCGAACCAATCGATGGGCTCAACGTCGATCCCCCAGTGTTTCGCCTGCAAAAAGAGCGCCGTCAGGGCACCGAATTGCCGGTGAAACATGCCCTTCCACGCGAGCGCCGTCACGTAACTCGGCACCGCCCATGGCAGAATCAAAAGCACGCGATAGACGGCCTTCAGCCGCAACAGCGGGCGCGACAAGAGCACGCCCAACGTGAGGCCGATGCCGAGATGAAAGGCCACGTTCAAGAGCGTCCAAGCGACCGTGACCGCGAGCACGAAGTAGAACGAGCCCGAGGCGAAGAGAGGTCCGCCGCGCGCGGAGAGGATCTCGCGAAAGTTGGCGACGCCGACGTACTCCGAGGCACCGGGGCGGCCGCTCGTGAACGCTATCACGGCACCTGCGCAAAGCGGCGCGAACACGAGGACTCCAAGGGCACAGACCGCGTGGGCAAGGTAGCGGTAGGCCGGGACAGAAGCCCGGAGTCTGGCCCGAAATTCAGGCTCGCGCGCGCGTTTGACGAGGGAAAAAGCAGCGAAGACGAGGATCATGCCCACGACCATGAGGAGCCCGGTGCGGGAGGCTGGCGGTGGCCCCGGACGACGGACGTCCCGAAAGCGCCGCTCGGCTTCGAGCAAAGCCGGCCGCACCTCCGCCGTGCCGTTCAAGACCTTGCGAAGCGCTTTCTCGGAAGGCTCCCAGACCGCGCGCATGGCAGCGCTCGTCGGCATCGGCTCGGCGAGATCAGCCGCCGCCTGAAAGCCCTGGAGCTGCGGATCGTCGAGGGGAACGACGTCGCTCCGAGCCGAAACGACATGCGCTCGAACCATGCGAACCCGAGCCGCGTCGGCACCCGCGAGCTCCAGAGCCAGGGCCAGCGCGGCTGACGAGCGAGCACCGTTCGGCGAGGCCATCACCGCTTCGATGGTGAGGAGCGGTCGCATGACGAGCCCGGTCGCTCGCAGTTTTGGCAGCGGCACGACGTCGTAAGGCACACCCTCCGCGTGCAAGTCACCCGCGAGCCAAGGACCACTTATCGCGTAGGCCGCGCGCCCGGCCCGAAAGAACTGCGTGACCAGCGCACCATCCGCGTGTCCGAGCACCCAGCCCTGATCGAGCCAACTTTTCGCGAGCAAAAGCGACCGCTCCGCAGCCTCGCCCACGAAACCGAAGCTGTCGCCATTTTGCAGAAAACGGCCGCCAAACGCTGCCAACCACGGCGCATGGTAGTAGGCGCTGATGTTCTCGTACGCGAGCAGGACGTGCCCGGGGGGGAGCGGCTGACGCAGGTTCGGAGCGAGGTCTTCGAGCCACTCGGGCGAGCGGGCGACGAGGGCGCGATTCACATAGAGGGCGACGCATTTTCTAGAGAGCGGAAGCCCGTACGTACGCCCATCGATGGTGACTCCGCTGACGGCGGCCGGCACGTAGGCTGTCGGATCGAAAGCGAGCTCGCCCACGAGATCCTGACGAACGTAATCCCCGAGCCGCTCGTGCGCGTCGATGAAGAGGTCCGGACCCTCGCCAAGGGGGATCGCCGCCGCGAGCTTTGCCGCATACGCGTCGCTCGGGATCGCCAGCACGTCCACCGCGCCGACTCGGGTCGTTGCGATGACCTCTTCGAGCGCCCGTTGTTCCTCGCCGCGGTACGCATGCCAGAGACGGACGGGCCGGGCCCACGCACTCGTCGAAAAGCCGAGCAGCAACAAAACACCAAGCAGTGCGAGCACGCAGTGCCTGCACCAGCCGCCACCCGGTCGCGCCGAGAAGCCGTCTAACATCGAAGCGAATTTCCCGTGGTCCGAGCAAAGAGATGCACGCGCTCGGAGGGAAAAGTGACGTGAACCGTGGCACCCGCCTGCACCGAAACGGTCGGTTCGACTCGCACGACGAAGGGCGAACCCAGGATGCTGCCGTGAACATAGGTCTCACCACCGAGTTGTTCGACGAAGGTCAGCACCAGCTCCAAAGCACCGCTCTCGGCGGGCCTCAAGATGGCATCGTGCGGCCTCACGCCGAGGGTAACCGCGTCGCCGTGAACGAGCTTCGTGAAGGCTCCAGCGTCGATGGGGACGCGCTGACCCGCCACATCCACGAACCAGGCTCCGCGTTCAGATACCAGCGTTCCATCGAGAAAATTCATGCTCGGGCTACCGAGGAAGCCCGCGACAAAGCGCGTTTTCGGACGTTCGTACACGGCCAGCGGTGCGCCCGCTTGCTCGACTTTTCCACGATTCAAAACGAACATCACGTCCGCGAGGGTCATGGCTTCAACCTGGTCGTGCGTGACGTAGATGCTGGTCGTCCCGAGTTGCTCGTGGAGCTTGCGGATCTCGACGCGAACCTGGCCTCGCAAAGCAGCGTCGAGATTCGAGAGCGGCTCGTCGAACAAGAACAGGCCAGGTCGCCGCACGATCGCGCGGCCCATCGCGACTCGCTGCCGTTGCCCGCCCGAGAGTTCCTTCGGCATCCGATCGAGCAGGCCATCGAGGCCGAGCATGCGACTCGCCTCGGCCACGCGTTCGGCGATCTCGAGTTTGGGAACTTTCTTCAGCATCAGCCCAAAACCGAGGTTCCCCCGCACCGTCAAATGCGGATAGAGCGCGTACGACTGGAACACCATGGCGATGTCTCGTTCGCGGGGCTGCAGGTCCGTCACGTCCCGTTCACCAAAGCGAATGCGACCGCTCGTCGGCTGTTCGAGGCCCGCTATCAATCGCAGGAGCGTGGACTTACCGCAACCGCTCGGACCGACGAGCACCGCAAAGGCGCCGTCCGGGATCGCGAGATCCACGCCGTCGAGGACCGTGGTGGTCCCGAAGCGTTTTCCCAACTGCTCGATTGCAACCGCTGCCATGACGTCGCCCCACTCACCGCTCGGCTTCAGGCACGAGGAGCGCTCCCCTTCTTGGCGGCAGTGCAATGGTGACGGCCCCGCCCGCGCCCACCGTGTAGGTGGTGCCTTCGGGCGCAGTTTCGTTGCCGAGAACGTCAACAAGGACGGTCCCCGCTTGGAGGCCGCTCTTCATTCGTACGCCATTGTAAACCGGGGAGGCCGCGTGAAGCGCGTGGGTGTTCATCACGACGAGTGCGTAGCTGTCGCCCGCGTCGCCCCCCGTGCGCTCGTACGCAAACACGCCCGCGTCTTCTTCATCACCCGTACGGCTCGACGCCCAGAGGACCTTCTGTTCACCACGTCGCAGCGCCACGTGCCGCTGTCGCAACTCGGTCAGCCGCTTCAGAAGCCGGTACGTCGGACGGCTCGTATTGAAACCGGACAGCCCCATGTCCTCGCGATTCGCCGGATCGTTGCCACCGGAGAACTCCTGCTCGGTGCCATAGTAAACACAGGGCAAGCCGTCCTCGGTCATGATGAACGTGAGCGCGAGCGCGAGCCCCGCGACGTCTCCCTGAAACAAGAACCGCGGAACGTCGTGGTTGTCGATGAAGTTCACAAGCGTGCGGTAAGGCGGCAGGCCGGTGCCGAGCTCGTTCGGCGTGGAGCCGTAGTAGGTCGTGCGGTCCGCCCACAGCTTCTCGATTCGATCGGTCGATTTCCCATCGCGAAAGACATCCCGGATCGCCTGAAAATACTGGGGGAAGTGGAACACGCCATCGAGCTGATCCCCCGTGATCGGGCGGTTGTCCGTGACGCACGTGTTCTCGCGCGCCACCTGGTCAGCACTCGGCAACTCACTTTTCGTGTAAGCACCGACCACCTCGGGGCGGCCATCGAAGGCCTCGCCAAACATGAAGAAATTCGACTTCCCGTGGGCGGCGAGACGCTGACGGACCTTCTGCGCGAAGAAACGCCAGAACTCGCGATCGACGTGCTTGATGGTGTCGATGCGAAAGCCATCGACGTCGGTCAACTCGACCCATCGAGCATAGGAATCCACCATCGCCTGCTTCACTTCGCAGCGCGTCGTGTCGAGATCTTTCAGGCCGCCCGGAAAGTCTCCATGCAGCAACTGATCGGGATCTTCGAAGTCCACCGTACGGCCACGCCGGTTGTACATGTCCGCCCGCTGAAGGACGACCGGTCGAGGCGGCATGTGGTTCGTCAACGGGTCGTGGGTGAAGACAATCGGCGCCGGACCGGCCTCACCAAGCGACGTCTCGCTTTGAATGCCGCGCGGATCAAAGTCCGGATCGTACTCGTTGATGTGAACGACGCTCGACTGTTTGCCGCTGCCACGCAGTTGGTCGTCCGCGTGGCCATTCATGTTGATATCGTAATAAAAAAGCTGGCCCACGTGATTTGTCACCACGTCGATGATGATCGATATCCCGCGTCGATGCGCTTCACGAACGAGCGAGCGGAGCGCCATCACGTCCCCGAAGTGAGGATTCGCCGCGGTAAAGTCTTGCGGCCAGTAGCCGTGGTAGCCGTCCACGTCCGCATCGGTCTCGACGTTGCGGTAAATGGGAGAGATCCAAAGCGAGGTCACCCCGAGCCCGTCCAGGTAATCCAGCTTCGACTCGAGACCCGCCCAGTCACCGCCGTGCCAGCGCGCCGGTGCAGCGGTGTCGACGTTGAAGTCGTTGCTGCGATCGCCATTCGCGAAACGATCAACGAGCACCTGGTAGATCACTTGATCGCGCCAGTCCTTCACATGAGTCGCGAGGACGACGGGCTCATCGAGGCCATCGAACGACATGCAGCCCGTCTGAAAGAGCGCCAGCATCGCCCCCACGACCGAGACAAGGCTCGAAAGTCCGAACCGGAAGCCGCCGAGTTTCTGCCAACTTCTCACGTGCCGCCTCCATAACTCGACGAACCAAACCACCACTCGGCTCCAGCGCCGACGAAGTGCTCGACCGTGCGACTCGCGAACGCGTCATCGACCGGGTAAAGTGCCTGAGCGTGCGCGTTGCGAAAACCCACGGAATAAATGAGCCAGAGCATCGGCCGACTGAACGAGCCACGACCGGCTGGCGAAATGAAGGGCATCACGCCGAGCCGCGTCATGCTCGCAACGAGTGGGCGAGGCTCGGCGCCTGGCTCCAGGGTGACGAGCGTTCCGCGCTGTGCCAATTGATAGGAAGCTTCGAGGCCGAGGCCGAGCCAGTCGAGAAACCAAAGCTGCGGCCGCACGAGCACGATCCCCTCATCGACATCGCCCGCATCGAGCGCCCGACTCGCGTTTCGGAAGGAACGAACGTAAGCGGAACCCATGATGGCGAGGCGTTCCCACTCCCAATTTCCGCCCGCTGCAAAGAGCAGCTCGTGCGCCCCGCGCGTCGTGTGATCGGGACCCAATCCTGCCGGAGTTGCGAACTCACCGTAAGCTGCGATCCCCTGTGAATAACGAGCAAATAGATTCACATGCGTCGCGCGTTCACCGCCCCATGCTCCAACCTGCCCGCCGATGACGAAGCCGGTCTCTTCGGGGACGTCCTCGTAGGTTCCCGGACGCTCGGTCTCGCGCTGTCCGGCCGGAAGACGGTGTGCTTCACCGTAGCCGACGAGCTTCACGCCGGCTTTTTCGCCGAGCGGGAATTGTTGCTCGATGCGGGCACTGCCGAGCCAACGTTGTCGCTCCAACAAGTTGACGGTGGCCGCACCAAACTGGTTCAACGGAGCGGGCCGCGCGGCTTCTTGCCGATAGAACGGGTTATCGGGACGAGCTAGGCCCATGTGCACCTGCGCTGTCGTGCGAGTGGGTGCTTGGTAACGAACGCCTGCCCCGAGCGTGTTCAAGTTATCGAGGGGCCAGAAGTTCAGGAGGTAGATGTCATCGCCCCGGAGCATCCGCGAACCGGCCCACGCGCTGACGCCTTTGGTACCGAGACCGTTCGCCTCGAGGTAGAGATTTCGCACGGCGAGTTGCGAGTCGAACGTGCCGTCGTAGTGAAAGATCGAGTTGCCGATGGCGAGGGTCGAGACGATGCGCGTGTCGATGCCAACCTTTTCCCAAGAATCTTCCCGGCGGAGCTCGAGCTCGACGTAGTTCGCGGCATCGAGGCGGCTACCATGTGCGACAAAATCGCTCTCACGGCCGGGACGACCGGTGCCATCTCCGGCGACGCTCACGCGCCCAAAAGAGCCGAACACAAAACCACCGTGCGGCGTGTCCTTGATCCTCGAAGGGCGCATGGCGCTGTCCGTCCCTGGAGCGACCTCGCTCTCCGGAAGCCTGCTTTTTCCTTGGTTCTCGCTCAACGGGTTCGAGTTCGACGGGCTCGCGGTGGACGGGTCGTCTTTCAACGCCGGGGCCACGACGGGCGGAGCTGGCTCGAGTGCGGGAGCGACGGACAGCGGGGCCGGCGGCTCGACTCGTACGGGAGCGTCCTCGGCACGCGCGGACCCAGCGACGGTCACGCCGAAACCAAGCACGCTCCAAAAAAAACCGGGCGAAACACGCATCGAGACGTGGCACCACCGTACACGAAAAATGCGGTATGAGGCCTCTCCTATGTCGCCGTCGCGCCTCGTCTTCGCTCTGCATTTTCACCAGCCGTACGGGAACCTGGACAACGTGTTTGCGGATGCCGTGGACCGCTGTTATGCGCGGACCATCCGGCTCCTTGCCGCGCAGCCACACGTCAAGACCGCCGTTCACGTTTCGGGTCCGTTGCTCGATTGGCTCGAGAAGCATCGACCGGCGGTTCTCGGAGAGCTTCGAGTGCTCGTCGAACGGGGCCAAGTCGAGGTGCTTGGCGGCGGCTACCAGGAGCCGATGCTCGCCATCCTTCCCGACCGGGATGCCCACGGGCAGCTCCAACGAATGGCCGAACGGTGCGAGGAATTGCTCGGACAACGCCCCGTCGGCATGTGGCTGGCCGAGCGCGTTTGGGAGCCCGACCTCGCCCGAGTGATCGCCGCCGCGGGTTACCGCTACACGCTGCTCGATGACACGCACCTGAGAGCAGCCGGTGCGACCGAGCCACTCGGGCCCTACTACGTCACGGACAAAGCGGGCGCCGGCGTCGCCATTTTTCCCATCGACCGCGGCCTGCGCACGCGCATTCCATTCGCGTCGGTGGACGACCTGATGGGCTACTTGAAGACGGAGCAGCGGGTTGTGACCTACGGCGATGACGTCGAGAAGTTTGGCTTATGGCCAACGACCGAGCGACGCGTGTGGCAAAACGGTTGGCTCGAACAATTTTGTGTGGCGCTGAAGGACCACCAGGAGAGCGTCCGCACGGTGCTTCCAAGCGAGTTGCTCGCCGAAGAGCCGAGCGCGGGGGCCGTTTACATCCCGACGATTTCCTACGCGGAGATGGGCGCATGGGCGCTCCCTTCCGAGGCCTCGCTAGCCTACCAGGAGGTGGCCCAAAGGCTCGAACTGGCGGGCTTTGGCAGTGACGCTGCACGCTTTTTACGCGGTGGGATCTGGCAGGGATTCCTCGCAAAATATCCCGAAGCACGCTGGATTTACCGGAAAATGCTGCGGGTATCGGCACTCGTCGAAGCAGCTCGACTCCAGCGCCATCCGCACTTTGAAGCCGCGCGTGATCTCCTCTATCAGGGCCAATGCAACTGCGGCTATTGGCACGGCTTGTTTGGCGGGCTGTACCTGCAACACCTGCGCGCCGCGCTCGTGAGCGCCCTCATCGCGGCCGAGGAACTCGTCAGCCCGCGGGAGACGGCGCGCGTCGAACGCGTCGATCACGATGGGGACTTCGCCGACGATCTCGTGTTCGAGTCCAAGCGCCTGAATGCCTACGTGGCCCCGAGCCGCGGCGGCAGCGTTTACGAGCTCGACCTTCGAGGGCCGCGCGCGTGCTTGACGGGCGTCATTGGAAGGCGGCGCGAGGCCTACCATGTCGATGTGTCGCGGGCGCAAGTTCTATCCGACGATGAGCTCGGCAACGTCTCCGCCCACGACCTCGTGCGAGCGACCGAACATGGGCTCGAGCAAAGGCTCGTCGAAGACCGCTATCCGCGCGGTGCGTTCGTCGATCATGTGCTCCCGGCCGACGCCCATGCGGATGCGTTTGATCGAGACTATAGCGCCCTCGCACTGTTCTCGAATGCACGGCATCGGATCCTCTCGGTGGACGAGCACGCCGCGTCGGCCGAGCTCCGTGCAGAGGTGGACGGCTACACGCTGACCAAGCGTTTCGACCTCGGAGACGCCCTCAAGGTGAGCTATCGAATCGAAGGCTCGGGCATGGCGCGGGTCGTTAAATTCGCGAGCCAGGTGGACGTGACCTTGCTCTCGCCCGACGAGGTCGGCGGCCGCCGCATCGAAGTTACCTGCGAAGGGCACGAGGGACCGCTCGGCTCGCTCGCGCCCGGTGCCCGCGCCACGCATCCCAAGGTGACGCAGGTCCGCATCGCATGCGCCGACATGGGCATCGACGTCACCATCGTACCGTCACAGCGCTGCGAGCTTTGGCGCATCCCGATTGAGACGGTCTCGCAAAGCGAACGCGGTTTCGAAGCGAGCTATCAAGGCACCTGCCTGGTCTTCGTCTGGACCGTCGAGCTTGGCGCCACAAAATCCTTCGAGGCGGCCCTCACGTTGCAAGGCTGAGCTACCCATGAGCCGACGTCGGATGCTTTTCGCGCACGGTGCGGGGGCGCCATCGTCCTCGGCCTGGATGGCGGCCTGGGCCGTTCGGCTAGCGGCACTCGGCGAGGTCAAACGCTTCGATTACCCGTTCATGGCGCTCAAGAAAAAACGGCCAGATCCGTTGCCACGGCTTGTCGATGCGCATCGCGAGGCTGCCGACGAATTCACGAACAACGGCGAATACCCAGTCATTTACATAGGAAAATCGATGGGTGGCCGAGTCGGATGCCACCTCGCACTCGCCTGCCCTCCGGCGGCACTCGTGTGCTTCGGCTATCCGCTTC
>CANMZR010000162.1 GCA_947502375.1 Polyangiaceae bacterium | reverse complement strand
CCTGCCCTTGCGGGATCGCGATGAAGTCCGTCTTGCCGAAGTTCTGACCGTTGCGCGACACCGCGATATGAACCGGCGAGCTCCAGGTATTCGCCACGTACGCCGCAAAGCACGCGCCCTTTCCGTCCACAATCATGTCCGGCTTCAAGGCGAAGTAGTCGCAGCCATACGAGCTTTTCGCCGCTGTCGCCGCGCCACACGGATCGTTCGTACACGTGCCGTTCAAGCACGCCTCCTCGCCGCTGCAGGTCTTCTCGACCTCGCCGTTGCAGCCGATGACTTTCTTCAGATCCGCACTGCACGTGGAGTCGCACGCCGAGCCACCCACGCCCGCGAGGACCAGACCACCTCCCGCGCCTTGTGCGACGCTCGAAGCCGCGCCCGTGCCCGCAGCCGTGGAAAAGCCTTTGCCCTTGTCCGACGCGCTGCAGGCGGCCGCAATCAGACCTCCGACCAGCCAAACCGAACGAACGAGCGTACGAGTCATATGTCGAAGGTAACACCAATCGCCCCGGATGAATCGACACGCCTCTCGCGACCGCACCGAAACGGAGTGGATCGCCGCGGACTCAGCCGTCCCTCCGTTGCCCCAGCGAGCAAGCATGGATAAACCCCGCAACACGACTGAACTCTTTGCAAATTACTGAAGAAAAGAGACACGGGCGCATTGACAAGGGGCGCTGGGCAAACGACATTGTCCGCCTTCGCTCGATGGAGGTGTTTGGATGAGTAACGACGTGTTCACGCTAACCTGCGACAAACTTGGAAGCGCTTCATTCGTGGGTTTTCGTGGCGTAGAGCAGATCTCTCGCCCTTACGAATTCGAGTTGTTCTTCACCGTGCCGACCGGGACCGCCGTTCGGAAGGCCGTCGGTGAACGCGCGAGCCTCAAAGGCGACCGCACCGACACCCACGAGCCCTTCGTCCTCCACGGCGTGATCGCGAGCGTGAAGCTCCTGCACCAAACGTCGGAGCGGGCTCTCTACCAAGCGTTGCTCGTGCCGCAACTTTGGCTCCTCAAGCAGTGCTGGCGCAGCTACGTGTTCACGCAACGGACGGTCAAAGAGTTCTTGAGCGACACGCTGACGGCCGGCGGTCTCACCTCGAGTGACTTCCGCTTCGACATCGAAGACGGCCTTTACGCGACCGAAGAGTTCGTCGCGCAGTACCGCGAGAGCCACCTCGAGTTTTTCCATCGCTGGCTCGAGCGCGAAGGGCTCTACTACTACTTCGAGCACAAGGCCGACGCCGCCACGGAAGTCCTCGTCGTCGTCGACTCGCTCGGGCGCCACTCCGAATTTTCCTCGAATGGCCACGTGTCGTACGTCCCGCTCTTCGGGGATGACGCCACCGCAATCGAGGGCCTGCACCAACTCGAGGCCGAGACGCGCTGGCTCCCGAAGACCGTCACGATCGCGGACTACAACTACGCGAACCCGTCCGCATCGCTGAAGGGCGAAAGCGCCATCACGCAGACCGGCCGCGGGACCATCACGGATTACGGTTACCGCACCTTCGACGAAAAGAGCATCAAGCGCCTGAGCGACGTGCGTGCGCAAGCGATCGGTTGCCGCGAGACGATGCTCCGCGCAAGCGGTGACGTGCTCGGCCCGCGTGCGGGTTACCGCCTCGCCATCGACGACCAACCCGAGGACATCGAAGAGAAATGGCTCGCCCTCGTCGTCGAGCACACTGGAGCCATCTCGGGGATGACGCCCGAGGTCGCCCGCATGACGAAGCTCTCGTCAAAAGAGACCTACCAGATGAGCATCGTCGCCATCCCTTCGGACGTGCAGTACCGCGCGCCGCAGGATACGGCATGGCCGCGCATCTACGGCTTCGAGAACGGCATCGTGTGCGGCGACACGACGAGCCCGTACGCCCAGCTCGACAAAGACGGTCGTTACCTTGTGCGCTTCGAGTTCGACACGAGCGACCTCCCCGACGGCAAGGCCTCCACGCGCGTCCGCATGCTGCAGCCGCACGGCGGCGAGAAGGAAGGCTTCCACTTCCCGCTGCGCAAAGGAACCGAGGTGATGATCGGCTTCCTAGGCGGCGATCCGGATCGCCCCTTCATCGCGGGCGTCGTTCCGAATGCTCACAAGCAGAGCGTCGTCGGCGAGCGGAACAATACACAGAACATCATCCGAACCGGCAGCAATAACCAGATTGTGCTCGAGGATGAACAAGGCAAAGAGTTCATCTTCATGAGCACGCCGAACAACAAAACCGGTTTGTACATGGGACACCCGACGGGCGCCCAATCGAAGGTCTTCACGGGCGAAGGCGGATCGACCGAGCACATGTTCATCAATCCGGCAGCCGCAGGTAGCGGGAACATGAGCGACGGCTCTGACCCAACCGTGAGCATGTGGCAGGTCACATGCGGCGATATGGGAGTGTATGTTGAGGGCAACAACTGGGTCAACGTGTTTGGCTCGGAGAACGTCTTTGTGAAATCCTCAGTAGCGCACGGTTACCGCGGAACGTTCACTCTCGACATCGGCGGCGACTCGACTGAGAAATATCACTCCAAGCGAACCACCACCGTAACGTCCGGCCAGGAAGACACGATCAACGGTACGGGCCTCAAGCAGACGATCACCTCGAAGCTCGACCAGACGGTCAACGGCACGGCCGATCTGCACGTCACGGGCAACACGACTCACTTACTCGATTCGAACTGGACGAGCACTGTTAAGGGCAACTGGAACGCGAAGTTTGCGGACGGCTCGGTCACGATCGACGCGACGCCGGGCACGCTCAACGTAGTCGCCAAGCAAACGATCGATTTCTCGGCACTAAGTAAAATCGTACTAAAAGGCCCAGAAGTTACAATCGATTCGCCGAAATTCACTCATCTCCAGGCTGAGAGCAATACTTACGGCGTGTTCTCCGGCTCGGCCTATGCGTTCAAGACGGATGAAGTGGGTATTGCCCAAAGTTTTACAGGCGTTGCCATCGAGACGAAGCTTGTTGCGATCACGGCGGGAGCGACGCACAGCGCAAGTTTTGGGAATGTAGCTATTTCAGGTCTCGCCACCGTCATCAGTTTCGCTTGTGGCCTTGACAACACGCTGACCGACCTTTGGGCGGGCGTGTTCAAGAAGACCTGAGCCAAGCCCATGAAGGTCTGCAAACCACTCAAAGTTCCGGTCCTTTGCCGCATCGTCGTTGACCGGGGGCAACCGCGCCTTCACGTCGCGGCGATGCTCGGGTTTTCGCTCGCGAGCCCGCGTGCCCTGGTCGATGAAATTGCCCTCTGGCCGAAGCTCACAGCGGAGCTTGGTGCCACGGCGCTCGACGAGGGAATCACCAAGGCGCGAGGCGAATTGCTGGTCGCCGGCAGCTTTCACGTGCCGGGTGGCAAACCGCTCGCGGCTTCGTACGTGCGCGTTAAAGCCGGCGCGATCGACAAACGCCTCGCGATCTTCGGCGACCGCCACTGGGAGAGTGGCAACCCGACCGCACCGAAGCCGCTTTCCGAATTGCGGCTCGATTGGACCCGGGCATTCGGCGGGCCAGGGGATCCACGAAACTGTTACGGGCTCGGCACGACGTCCGTTGTTCGAAACAGTCATGAAATCGTGCCATTGCCCAACATCGAGCCCTTCGAGCGGTTGATTCAGCGCAAAGGCGAACGCCCGGAACCGGCCGGGTTTTTGCCGATGGATTTTAGCTTCGAGCAGCGTCGCGCCCTCGCCGGAACCTTCGACGCCGACTACGTGACGAAGCACGCACCTGGGCTGCCTCCAGACCACGATCCTTTGGTTTACAATGTCGCGCCGACTGACCAGCAGATCGCCGGGCTGTGGCGCGGAGACGAAGCGCTGCTGATCGAGCACATGAACGCGGCCCACCCACGCATCGAAAGCCACCTACCGAACCTCGTCCCGCGCGTGTTCGTCACCCAACGAACGACGGAAGGCGAACGCTTCCATGAGATCAACCTTGGACTCGATACGGTGTGGCTCCTTCCATCCATTGGGCTCGGACTGATCATGGCTCACGGGTCGATTTCGATCGGCGACGCAGAAGCGAATGACGTCATTCACCTCGTGGCTGCATGCGAAGCGTTCGGCGAGCGCCGCACACTCGAGCACTACCAAGGTGCGCTCACACGGCGACTCGACAAGGACCGAGGCGCACTAAACGACCTGAGCGATTCCGACCTGATGCCCCCACGCGAGTCGGGGGTCATCCCGAACATCGATCTCGGCGAGATGGGCGCGTGGAGCCAAAGGGAGGATTATCGAAAACAGCGTTTTCACCAAGGTGCTGTTCGGCAACGGCAGCGCACCCGAGACCAACTCGTCGCTATGGGTAAGGATCCGGCGGCGTTCGGACTCGATACGGATCTGCTGCCTCCCGAGCCAACTCCGGATCCTGCCGATTTCGATGCAGTTGCGAAGCGTGTCGAAGAGCAAATGGAGCAAGTCGCTCGGCTCAAACAAGAGTCGGCCGATCGTGCGGTGAAACACTCGGCCGACTCCAGTGCCCTACTCGCACAACATCACATGACGGATCCGATGGCCGATGCGAGCGCACAGGGCGGTCCGCCGGCCTATCGCGCTGAACAACATCACGCAGAACTGCAGAGAAGCGCAGTCGCTGCGCGCACAGCGGGTCACCCCAACACCGACGTCGAGGCACAACTTGCAAGTCCGACCTTCCGTCGCAAACTCGACGAGCTCGAGCGGATGTCGCGTGACGGATACCAGCGAGCCGCACACCACATGCCCGAAGCGGCGCCGATGACCGAGGAGGCGAATCATCTAACGCGCATCATTATGGGGTTTGCTCGAGACTCGGCGGAATCCCTCGCCGACCGCGATTTCACGGGTGCCTCCCTGAGAGGAATGGATTTGCGCGGCATCGAGTTCCGCGGCGCGATGCTCGAAGGAGCGGACTTTGAAGGGTCGGACCTGTCGGGCGTCAATCTTGAAGGAGCCGTGCTGGCGAGAGCCAACCTGCGCAAGGCGAATTTACGCGGCGCCAAGCTATGCAAGGCGAACCTCGGTGGGGCGAACCTCGAAGGCGCAACCTTCGACGAGGCGGACCTCACCGAGGCCATTCTGATGCGATCGACGACGACGGCGGCGACCTTCCGAGGAGCAAACCTCACCGGGGCGGACGTGCTCGAATCCAATTGGCGCGGGGTGGACCTTCGCGGCGCGCGCTTTGAGCGCTGCACGTTCTTGAAGGCCGACCTGACGGGCGTGGACCTCACCGGCGCGCACCTCGTGCAGACCACTTTTCTCGAGTGCACGCTCGACGACGCGGTGTTCGACGGCGCGAATCTTCACAAGGCGAGCATCATCTCCTGCAAAGGCGAGCGGACTTCCTTCGTTGGCGCCGACCTTCACGAAGCAGTCATCGTTCACAAGAGCGAGCTGCCCGATGCCAATTTTACGGATGCGAACCTCGAGCGCTGCTGCATGCGCACCACCGTCTTCCGAGGTGCGCGCTTCCACGGCGCGAAGATGACGATGAGCGATCTTTCCGAGTGCGACGCTTCGAACGCAAAGCTCGACCGCGCCGTCCTCAAAAATGCCCTGCTCATCCGCACGACGCTGACTCACGCCTCGGCCCGTGGGGTGAACTTGAACGAAGCTCTGCTCACCAATGCACGCATCGCCGGAGCTGATTTTTCAGGCGCGCAGCTCACCCGGGCCGATTTTATGGGCGCTGTCGGCGACGACAAGACCCGCTTCACGGAGGCCGTCGTCGCGTGGACGCGCTTTGATGCCAAGGCGAGCAAAGGGGCGAGCACGTGACCCGCGACGAGCTTCTCGACAAGGTGCTCCACGGCGAGCCGCTGCAAGGAGTGGACCTCACGGCGCTTGACCTCGGGGGCGCTGACTTATCGGGCGCGCTCTTCGACGGTTGCACGTTTCCGTCCGCGATGCGCGCGGCCCTCCTCAAGGAGTCAACCTTCAACGAGTGCGATTTTACCGGCGTCGAGCTAACCGGGAGCGATCTGCATTGCTCGACCTTCCACAAGTGCCGGTTCGGCGGCGCGCGCCTCGACGACAGCAAGCTCATCGCTGCAAGTTTCATCGAGTGCGAGGCTGAGAAGGCGAGCTTCACTCGCGCAGAAGCGCCGATCGCCAACTGGGTGAAGTGCAAGCTCGACGGCGCTTCATTCGTGGGCGCGAATCTCGACCGCGCGAATATGGTCGAAGTGTCGCTCGACGGCGCGGATCTGTCGGGCGCGAACCTCGACCGCGGGACCTACTACAAACTCGACCTCTCCACCGCGAAGCTCGACGGGGCCAACCTCACCTTGACGACCTTCGTCGAGACGAAGCTCGGGGCGCGCGTCTTCACGGGTATCACGCTATTTCGCACGCAATTCATGCGCGGGAGCGTCGCTGGCTCGAGCTTTGCGAACTGCGACGCGACCGAGTGCAACTTCACTGGTGTCGATGTCGAGGGCTGCGATTTTACCGGCGCCGTGCTCGCGCGCGCGCTCTTCGGCGAGGCCTTCGGCGCAAAGGCGCGCTTCAAAGGGGCGAAGCTACCGAATGCGATTTTCGAGAACGCGAAGCTCGCGCGCGCGGACTTCTCGAGCGCCGACCTGACCGAGAGCTACCTCGCTGGAGCCGCGTTCCCCGGTGCGACGTTCGGCAACGCGGTTCTTTCGTACGCGGACTTTTCGCATGCGGACCTTTCGGGGACCGATTTCAGCGGAGCGTCGATGCTTCGCACGAAGCTTCACCGCGCAAAACGCGACGGAGCCCGTATCCCCACCGGGACCTGGCTCGGTGATGACGCCGAACGCGCCGCGGTCGAAGAGTGGAAGCCCAAGCACGGAGGCGAGCGCGCCTTCGCGCGCTGAGAACGAGCCGGCGCCATGACGCTATCCGCAGGCACAGCCACAGCCGCGCTCACGACCGAGCTCGATGCGCCGCCGCACGAGGAGCGCTCCTCCCTCGAGCTCTTGGTGAACCTCGACCGCCCGGCCCAGCCGAGCGCAGAGCCACGGCTCGAGTACGGCACCGTGGCGTCCGCGTCACCCGAGCTCACGGTCGCGCTGTCCGCGAACGCGAGCGCCCGCGTGGCCCGGCGAGCGAAGAGCTGCCTCGTGGCCGCGGAGGCTGGCGATCGCGTGCTGTGCTCGGTTGACGGAGAAACGGTGTTCATTTTAGCCGTGCTCGAAGGAGCGACGGACACGAAGCTCGTCACTGAGGGGAACCTCTCGCTGCACGCGGAAGGCACGTTGTCCTTGGCCTCGGATGCGCTCGAACTTCGCGCGAAGTCGGGCCTCGTGGCGATCGAAGAATTGCGAGCCTTCGGCCGGGAGCTCGACGCGACCTTCGGCGGCAAGGTCGGCCTGTTCGCCGAGAAGCTCGAGACGCGCGTGACGACCCTCTTGCAGCGTGCGAAGCAAGCGTACCGCTTTGTCGAAGGCTTGGACCAGACGCGCGCAGGGGTCTTCGATGTGCGCGCGGAGAGCCTTGCGGCGATCCGCGGCGAGACGACCATCATGGCGGCGCGGGTACTCGCGAAGCTCGATGGCGAACAAGTGAAGATCGGCTGAGCCGACACGGCTCGAAGTGCACGCAATCCAGAAGGAGAAGACAAAATGCTCGCAAAAACATCTGCAGGTGGAATGTCGCTCGCGTTTCCGGACGTGTGCCTCACGCCGACGCCAGCGGGACCGATACCCATCCCGTATCCGAACATCGCGCTGAGCCCGACGAGCGTCGGCTTTGTGCCGAACGTGCTCGTCACCTGCGCGCCCGCGCACAACATGATGACCGTCGCGCCGCTGACCAACGGGGACAACCCGGGCGTCGCGATGGGCGTCGCATCCGGCATGGTGATGGGCCCGCAGCGCAACCTGACGGGGGCGTTCACGGTGATCGTCGGCTGCGCGCCGATGACACGTTTGACCAGTGTTTCGCTTCAAAATAGCACCAATGCACCCGGCGCGACGATCGTGCCGAGCGTGACCAACGTGCTCGTGCTGTCGCCGTGAGTCTGGTGTTTCGGTTGGCCGGAGCGCTCGCGCCATGATGGTCGATCCCGACAGCCCACTCGCCATGGCGCTCGCGCAGCTCGAGTCCACGATGCAGGCCGTCCCAGCGACGGCAGTGGACCCCGATCGCCGACGCGCCGCGAACCGTCTGGCCGAGTTGATTCGAAGCGGCGACGGTGACCTCCCACGTTTTGCCAAGCGGCATTTGCCCGGACGCGAAGTGAGTACCCATACCCTCGTCGATGCCCGAGCGTTCGCAGCCGGTCTCGAGCGGTTGGTGAGCTTGCTCGGTCGCTCGGCGGACGCGGACGCGGTCGCTTCACGGCTCGCCATGGAGCTCGGAGCCTTGCTTCCCGAACTCGAAGCGAATGCCACGCCCATCGCGCCACCGAAGCTCCTCCTACCGAGCGCTGCCGTCCCAGCCATGGAGCTTCCCGAGGCCACCCCAACAGTGCCAGCTCCCAGGTTCGCTGAGCCGCCCAGCGCCAGGATGCCACTGCCGGTTTTTTTTCCGGAAGCCGCATCCGCCAGTTCATCGAGCCCGCCGTACGTCCCGACTGCGCCTCCATGGATCCTGCCCCCGAGCTCGGGCGATCAGGCTCCTACGGTGGACGACGAAGAGCCTAAAAGTACGACGCTCAACGAAGAGCCTCGAAGCCAGCGTGAGCGACCTATCCCGATGGCGCTGCCGTTTCAAAAGGCCAAGCTCCAGCCGACGGGAGAGCTGCCCTTGTACGCGCTCGAGTCTGACGCAGTCGCCGTCGCGCATCCGTTCACCGGGTCGGGCTCGCAGCCGCGGTCAAAGGCCGCCCCAGAAGATCCCACGATCCTTCCGTTTCGGGCGCCTTCCAGCGTCAGCCACGTGCTCTTGCCCGAGCACCTTGGCAACCTCGACCTCGCAACCTACGCGACACTGCGGGTCCTTCTTGAGCTCTTCCCAGCTCGCAGTGCCGAGCTCTTCGAACACTATCGGATCCCCAACGGCGACACGCGTGACCTCCTCGATGCCAAGTGGAACCTTCGGATCACACACGATCCCGTCGTCCGCGCCGAGTGGCAGGAAGTCTACCCGCGTACGCTCGCGCACTATCAGAATCGCCCCTGATTGCAACGCTCCTCCATGCCATCGAGGACTACGGCAATCGACCCCGATAAGGGGGCTCGCTCGTGACGCGGTTTGCAGCGAGCCAAAACGAGCGCGCGCACGAAACGCGGGATCGTCAACGGAGCAGCAATTGATGCAGCAGTTTTTCGACGTTCACGCGCCTTTGGAATTAGGCCCCGTCGTCATCGAGGTGCCTCACGCGGGCATCGAACTCGATGAGGCCACGCGACGGCGCTTGCCCCGTCAAGGCCCTGTCGCGCACGCGGTGCTCGCCGATTCCGACATCGGAGCGGACCGCATCTGGGAGAGCTGCCGCGGAGCTGGGGCAACGCTTATCGTCGCGCGTGCGAGCCGCTACGTAGTCGATCTGAACACGGAGCCTTACATCCCGAGCGCCTACGAAGACAAACTCCCGCCTCAACTGCGAGAGATTCGCCGGACCTCGGCAAGCGGTCTCCAATGGTGCGAAGACCGACCCACAGCCATCGAGGTGCAAGAGGGCATCGCTCGGTACCTCGACCCCTACCACCTCGCGGTGGCGACCGCGCTCGATGAGGCGGCGAAGCGTAACGGAGCGGCTATTCTGCTATCGGCCCACACGTATCCCTCGCGCGCGAGCTCGGATGCCGACGTGGTGATCGGCACGCGGCACGGGGCAACAGCCAGCCTCGAATTGCGGTCACTCGTTGCCGACGCCCTCGAGGCACATGGCCTGTCCGTCGCCCTCGAGGCGCCCTTTGCGGGGGGCTATTCACTCGCACGGCATGGGCGTCCGGTTGAACACCGCTTCGCCCTCCAGCTCGAGGTTGCGCGGCGCCTCGTGTGCCGCGATAGTGGCGGGGTTGCCGTGAGCGAAGA
>CANMZR010000161.1 GCA_947502375.1 Polyangiaceae bacterium | reverse complement strand
GGGGGCCTGGGTTCCCGCCTTCGCGGGAATGACGGTTTGGGGGCGCGGGAATGATGGTTGGAGGGAGGCTTGCCTTCGGTCTTCGCGGGAATGACGGTGTGGGGGGCGCGGGAATGATGGTGCGCCCGAGCCTGGGTTCCCGCCTTCGCGGGAATGACGGTTTGGGGGCGCGGGAATGATGGTTGGAGGGAGGCTTGCCTTCGGTCTTCGCGGGAATGATGTTTACTGGCCTCGAATCTGAAACCTATCCTCCTGCCGCCGCGGCTTCACCAGCCCGCATCGCGACGCATCCGCCGCTTTTGGCTCAATGCAAATGGGCATAACTTTTTGTCGCTGATAACGGAGTCCCCGCTTTCTCTTGGAGCCGCTGATGCTTGTCATTCACGGAATAGACCTGTAACCTCACGCCGGATGAAACGCCTTTCACTTCTCGTTCCTTTTGCATTGGCCGCTTCCCTTGCCGCTTGCGGCCCGAGCGCCCTCGAGCTCAAAACGGCTGCGGACGCAAAGGCCGCGGCAGACGCGAGAGCAGCGGCAAAAGAGCGGGCTTTGGCGGACGAAGAAGCCAGGATGGCCGCGGAGGCGCGAGCCAGGGCGGCCGCGGATGCGAAGGCGGCGGCGGAGGCACAGGCCGCAGCGAACGCCGCGAACGCCGCGAGGCCGAGCTGCCGCGCCGGCATGAAGGTCATCGCGAAGGGCAGCTTCACAATGGGCTCGGAGACGGGAGAAGATGACGAGAAGAAGACGCATTCAGTCACCGTCGCCGCGTTTTGCATGGACGCCACCGAGGTGACCACGGCCGCGTACACGGCGTGCGTCAATGGCGGCAATTGCGGCAAACCGGAGGTCAGCACGCCCTACAATTTCGGGTGGCCTGGCCGCGAGAACCACCCTATCAACGGGGTGGACTGGGAGCAGGCGACCATTTATTGCGCAACCCATGGGCTCCGCTTGCCGACGGAAGAGGAATGGGAGTACGCGGCCCGCGGTGCCGATGGACGGACGTATCCGTGGGGCAACGATGTGCCAGACAAGCAGTTGTGTTGGGACCGGTTTGGTCCCGGAAAAGCAAATTCGACCTGCGCGGTCGGCTCTTTTCCGCTCGGAGATTCCCCGTTCGGCCTCTCGGATATGTCGGGCAACGTCTGGGAATGGACTTCGAGCGGGTATGTAGGCAACTACGGGGAGGCTCCCTTCGAAAACGTTCGCGTCATCCGCGGCGGCGGTGACTGGCACTACGGTGATCCACTGGTCTTCCGCTCAAGCAATCGGACTTACTCTGCTCCCGCGTTGCGCGGTGGCGCGCTCGGCTTTCGGTGCGCCGGATCCACGGGTTCTTGAGCGTCGCCTACGGCACGCGTGAACTTGATTGGAAGTTCAACGGGGCGGCGGTTGCCCTGAATCACGTTTTGAGACGGGGCGTCAAAAACGTTCGCCGGGGTCGCAAGACCGCCAGTGGCTAAGCATGGTATTCGCGTGTTATTCCACGCGTATGCTTGAAGTTAGCACTTAAGTTGACCAAAGCTTAAAATGGTGACTTGACGTGAAGCATGCTTCCTTTTAGGGTCCCGGCACCATGCAGCTCTTTCCCCAAAAAAGGTTTTTCAAAGCGCTTGGTCTCGGCATTGCCGCGACCGGGCTTGCCCTCGTCAATGCCTCCCCCTCCGTCGCAGCAGACGGCGCGCCCGGAGGGTCCTTGACGCCTGATTGCGAGGGTCGTCCTGGCATGAAGCAAATTCATGCCGGGACTTTCATGATGGGGAGTGACCGTGCGAATGTGAAGGCCAGTGCGTGGGCCGATGCGGACGAAAGCTCGGCGCACTCGGTTGACGTGGGCGCGTTTTGCATGGACACGACGGAAGTGACGACCGCCGCGTACACTGCGTGTGTTGAAAAGGGCAAGTGCACCGCCGCGAATACCGTCGCGACGAATTATAAATTCAGCATTGGCAACAACTTTGGCGTGGCGGACCGCGGAGACCATCCCATCAACGGCGTGGATTTGGAGCAGGCCACTGCTTACTGTGAGGCCCAGGGTCAGCGTCTGCCGACGGAGGAGGAGTGGGAGTACGCTGCCCGCGGCACCGATGACCGCATTTTCCCTTGGGGCAACGAAGCCCCGGACAAACAGCTCTGCTGGGAGCGTTTTGGAGAGGGCAAGCCCAACACCACGTGTGCCGTTGGGTCGTTTCCAGAGGGCAACTCCCCCTTTGGTTTGTCGGACATGGCCGGTAGCGTGTGGGAATGGACTTCGAGCGGCTATTCCACCAGTTACGCCAAAGAGCGAACGGAGGCGAAGTACGTGATTCGCGGTGGCGGTTGGTACTTCGGCAGCGCGCCCGTCGTCCGCTCCGGCAATCGCTACATGTTCTCCCCCAAGGCTCGGCTCGGAACGCTCGGCTTTCGCTGTGCCGATTCACTGCAGCGTTAGCCCCTGATTGGGTCGCTGAACCTTGATTGGCTCGTTAGGCCCTGATTGGGTCGTTAGGCCCTGATTCAAGAACCGTTGTGCGCGCATGCGTTTGCGCTGCGTTCGGACTCTTCGCCGTAAAGCTACCACCGCTGAGCTGCCTCAAAGCAGAGCGGTGAAGCCTTACGGCGAAGTCTTTTGGGCCATGCCATGCGGCCATGCGGTAGACGGTCGGGTGAATCCATCGAAGTGTGACCGTCGCCGCTGGCGTCGCCCCTCCGCGTGCAAGCCTGCTTGCGCTTTTACGTGCCTCACGCGCCGTATTTTCGGGCGGTATTCATGAATCGCCCCACCGCATCCTATGAACCCTTATCCGCTAACGTTTGATGCTGGTCAAACGGCATCTCTGAGCCTGTGAATTCCAAAGACTTGCGGCAGCGTTTTCGCTGAAATAGGCAAGGCCTTGCGGAGTGACCGCGGTTTTTCGTGCCCGTGGCGTGCGAGTGACTGCCCCGGGCTGGATATCCACCCTTGCGACTCGCAGGCGACGGGGGTGTCGCTTGCTCGGCGCAAAGAAAACTTCGCTAGGCGCGGCAGTGAAGCTCGCGCGCGGTGTGGGTATTCGGTGGCGCGCCCGGAGGGATTCGAACCCCCGACCCCCAGATTCGAAGTCTGACGCTCTATCCAGCTGAGCTACAGGCGCGAGTTCGCATGGCGTAGCGGGTTCGGGGCGCCGAGTCCAGTCCCGAAAAAAGGCCGCGCCTCCGCGCCTCCGCGGCGAGCCTTCCTGGTCGGCTGTGCAGCGCGAACCCGCAGGGGCCGAGCGGAGCCGCGGGCCGTTACAGCCAACCCTCGGCGCGGTACCAGTCGAGCGCGTGCCGGACGCCTGCGTCCACTTGGACGGCGGGCGCATAGCCGAAATGCTCAGCCGCTTTGGCATGTCCGCAGGTCCAGGCCGCCTGTGCGCTCATCGCTGCTTTTTGGCGATTGAACAGGCGCGGTTTTCCGTCGATGCGGGTCATCGCTTCACCGGCGAACGCGGCGATGTGCACCAGTGCTTCTGGTAAGTCGAGGGTGCGAACTTTCTTGCCGCTGGCTCGGACGAGCGCCGTCTGGAACATCTCCCAGGTGAGCGGCGTTCCGTCGCACAGAAAATACGCCTCCTGGCGGCTTCGCTCACTTTCTGCCGCAAGGACGATCGCCCGCACGCAATCGTCCACATAGACCGCGCTGAACCAGCGTTTTCGATTGCCGAAATAAACATTGCGACCTCTCTCGATTTCCCGAAAAAGGTTGAAATAATCCGCATCTCCGGGTCCGTAGACCCCGCTCGGTCGCAGGACCGTCCAGGCCACGGCGCCGGCCTCCTGGGCCAGGACCTGTTCGGCCTCGAGCTTGCTGCGACCGTAGTGCTCGATGGGCGCGGGAGCAGCGGTCTCGTGATGGGCTTTTTCCACCGATGAGGGGCCGAATGCCGCGAGCGAGGAGATGAGGACGAAGCGCGAAAGGGCAGGGTGCTCTGTCCGCGCCGCCCGCAACAAGTTGCGAGTCGGCATCACGTTGGCGCGTTGAAAGTCCGCGTAGTGGACGCCCTTGGTCGCCCCGGCCACATGGAAGATAAAGTCCGGCTTTTCCGCCGCGATGTGAGCGGCGAGTGCGTCGGTGTCGTCGTACTCGGCCACGATGGAGCGCAGAGTACCCGTGGCTTTGGCTTTGGCTTTTGACTTCGGCTCGGGCGACTGGGCCCGTCGAATCGCGACGACTTCGGCGCCGGCTTCGAGGAGTGCGTCACGGAGCCGGCCGCCTAAAAATCCGCTCGCTCCCGTGAGGAGCACCTTGGCCTCGAACCGCTCGGGAAGAATCGCCATGGCTAAGGCCAATGCAGTGCATTGGCGGTCGCGTCAACTCGCTGTGGGAGACCGGCTACAGAGTTGGCCCCCGCGGAGGCGCTCGGCCACGCTTGCAGCTACGTATGAACGTCTCTCTTCAGCCCCTTTACGCGGGTCGCGGCTTTGGGCGTCGCGTCACCGAGTTGCCCTGCGAACTCTACACCAGCCACGAGCATGCCCCGTTGCTGGCCTG
The DNA here is from genome assembly GCA_947502375.1 of Polyangiaceae bacterium. Classification (GTDB taxonomy): domain Bacteria; phylum Myxococcota_A; class Polyangia; order Polyangiales; family Polyangiaceae; genus SYFR01. The sequence goes on along the minus strand of CANMZR010000161.1, from coordinate 5,469 downwards.
GGGAACCAACCTCTCCGAGAGCGGCATTTTTCTCGAGACAGGGTCGCCCATCGGCATGGGTGACGACGTCGTCGTTTCGTTCCGGCCCGCGGTCGCTTGGGCGCTGCCCGAGCTCGTGTTGTTCGCTCAGGTCACGCGGGCTGCTCGCGGTCGCCGTCACGCCGATGCGGGCTCGGGTTTTGGGTTGAGATTCCTCGACTTGAGCCGCCCCGAGCGGCGCGCGCTTGCTCGTTGGCTGCGACCTCGTGAGCGGGTTCCCGGCGGCGTTCGACAAACCCTCGTGCCGCCTGCGCCCGCTCTGTCCGTGCCGCCTGCGCCCGCTCCGCCAGAGTGGGCTTGGCTGAATCCACATCCGTTTGCCTGCCGGGTTTCCTGAGCCCGGGACGACCGGCACGGCGCCGCTGCCTCGAGGCCGTGGTTCGCTCCCATGCCAACGAAACGAAACGAAACGTCTTCTCACCGGCAGGCCGTCGCTCTTACCAAGCAGCGGTACGAAATCCGTTGCGCTGCCGCGGCGAGTTGATTACGAAAACCTCCACCCTGGGTCATTAGCTCAATTGGTAGAGCAGTGGATTCTTAATCCATTGGCTGAAGGTTCAAGTCCTTCATGGCCCACTCCTTTTTTCGTCGCGGCGCTCGGCGCCACCTGAGCACCGTGTCCAAACCGCCATTGGTGCGCACGTCCAGCGCCGGCCTGGGGCTCGTCGTGTCGCTCGTTGCGTGCCTGGCGGGTTGCGAGCGTTGCAGCACCAGTGGGCCGCTTCCGAACGGGGCTGAATCGTCGCGCCTCGAAGGGCCGAGCGCACCTGCGTCGGCGACGAGCTCGGCCCCAGCGACGGAGGCTCTGCCACCGCTCGACGATGCCACCGCCAAAGTCGGCTCGGCCAGCGTGAACGGCAGCGCGGCCGCGGCTCCAATCGATCCGCCGCTTGGCTACCATCACGTATCGACGTTTGTGCTGACGGTGGACCTCGCGCAGCCTGGGCAGACCGTGTTTCTCGAGCTCGTGGATCGCGTTGCCGCCACCGCGGACTCGGACGCGGCGCATCGCTTGCTCGGCCTTAAGGTCATTGCCGGCAAAGAAAAAAACGAAGGTGCGCTCTCCTTCTTCGTCGCCGACACGGTCGCCCCCGACGCTGTGGCTCGGCGGCGCGTGAGGCTCGTGTTCGCGGGCGAACGACAAGAAGTCGAGGTCCCCTCCGGGCATCTGCAAAGCCATCGTTGCCGCGCCAACGCGACCTCTCTTAAAAATCCCGTACTCCATGCGGGTCGCTGGGGATCCCTGCTTTTTTACGCCGAATCCAGCGACGCACGAGGCCTCACGGTCCGCTTGTTGGAGCCGCCCGAGTTGGTTCTCGACAAACAGCTTTACCGCTATCCGGACTGGCCCGAACCGGGCTGGCTTTGGCGGGTCCGGGTGGATCCTTTGTGAAACGTCCGCCCCGCCCTTTCACGGTCGAGGCTTTCGCGCTACACCCCGCCGCGACTCCATGAACGACAACCTCGCGGCCGATCTTGCTTCTTTGCGCATCGACCGTTCGAAGAAGGGGCCGGACCGGCGTTTGCGCACTTTCTTCGGCGCCCTCCTAGGCCTCGGTGCGGTCGGGGCAGGCGTCGTCGTCGTGAAGCCCTATATCGAGTCGCGGCTCTTCAAGACCGAAGTGGCCGTTACCGAAATTATCAGCGTTTCACCGGCCCAAGCTGACGTTGAGTTGACCGCCACGGGCTACGTCGTCCCCCAGTCGACCGCCAAAGTCGCCGCGAAGCTGGTCGGTCGCATCCGCCAGGTCAACGTCAAGGAGGGCGCTCGGGTGAAGGTGGGTGACGTGCTCTTTGAGCTCGAGCCCGATGATGAGAACGCGGCCATTGCGGCGGCACAGGCCAGGGCCACGGCGACCACGGCGCGGGTCGCGACCGCCCGCGCAAACAATGCCGAACTCGAACTCGATTACCAGCGGCAGAAAAAACTCGCCGAAAGTGGCGCGGCAACGCGAGCCGAAGTGGACACGCTGGCCGCCCGCCTAAAGGCGCTGGCCTCGCAGATAAGCGTTGCCGAGGCCGAGAGCCGTGCGTCCGTGGCGGCGGTCACGAGCCTCGCCATCAGTGCCAAAAATCTCCACATTCTGGCGCCCATCGACGGTACCGCGATGAGCAAACCCGCGAGCGTCGGGGAAGTGGCGAGTCCGGCGGGGCTGCTCGTTGAGTTGGCGGACTTTGCGACGTTGCTCGTCGAGGTGGACGTTCCCGAGGGGCGGCTCGGCAAGGTGAAGCCGGAGGCTCCCTGTGAGATCGTACTCGACGCCTTTGCGAGCGAACGTTTTCAAGGCCAAGTCGTCGACGTCGGACCGCGCTTGAACCGCGCGAAGGCGACCGCGGTGGTGAAGGTACGCTTTCTCGCGCCGCCCACCACCCTGCGACCTGAGATGAGCGCACGGGTGAGCTTTCTTCAAAAGGCTCTCGACGAGGCGAAGCTGAAGGAACCCGAGAAGCTCATCGTACCAGCCTCCGCGCTCGTCGAGCGAAATGGGGGCAAAGCTGTTTGGGTGCTCGTCGATGGGACCATCCGGTTGACGCCGGTGAAAGTCGGCGAGGCGTTTGGCGTGGGCTTCATTTTGGAAGCTGGACCGGCGCCAAAAACGCGTGTCGTCAAAGACCCGCGCTCGGACCTGTCCGATGGGCTTGCCGTGAAAGAGAAAGGCGCGACGTGAGCAAGGAAGATATTCTCATCGATCTCCGTGGAGTAACGAAGACCTATGAGCGCGGTGGCGAATCGCTGACCATCCTCGAGAGCCTCGATCTCGAGTTGCCGCGAGGCACTTTCGCGGCGCTCATGGGACCGAGCGGTAGCGGTAAAAGCACGCTTCTCAACTTGATCGCCGGACTCGATAAACCCACGGCCGGCTCGATTGAAATCGCGGGTCAGCGCATCGATCGGCTGAGCGAGGCGAAGCTCGCGAAATTCCGTTCGTCGAGTGTCGGCTTCATCTTTCAGTCCTATAATTTGCTGCCCGTTCTCACCGCGGTCGAGAACGTCGAGCTGCCACTCTTGCTAGCGCCTGTCGCCGCGAGTGAACGCCGAAAGCGCGCGCAAACGGCACTGCGCGTGGTGGGTCTCGAGGACCGCATGGACCATTACCCACGGCAGCTCTCCGGCGGTCAGGAGCAGCGCGTGGCGATCGCACGCGCCATCGTGAACGATCCCGTTTTGATCGTCGCCGATGAGCCCACCGGGGACCTCGATCGCAAGAGCGCGGATGAAATTCTAAAGCTGATGGAGACGTTGAACCGTGAGCTCGGAAAGACCATCATCATGGTCACCCACGATCCTGCTGCGGCGGCGCGTGCGGGCGTCGTCCATCATCTCGACAAAGGTCGCCTTCAGCGCAAAGCGGACGGGGGGGAGCACGCGTGACCCTCACGTCACTTGCTGCCAGGAACCTGCTTCGCAACAAGGTTCGCACGTCGCTTACGCTGCTCGGCGTCGCGGTCGCCGTGGTGACGTTTTTGCTTTTACGAACGGTGGTGGCGGCGTGGACGGGCGGGGCCGAGTTCGCCGCCAAAGATCGCCTCGTCACGCGCCATAAAGTCACCTTCGTCATGCCGCTTCCGAAGCGCTACATCGACGAGATTCGAGCGCTGCCCGGCGTCAAGGCCGCGACTTTTTGCAACTGGTTCGGTGGCAAAGATCCAAAGCACGACCGTGAGTTTTTCGCGCAATTTGCCTGCGATGATGGCTATTTCGATGTGATGACGGAACAACAGGTCGCACCCGCCGACCTCGCCGCCTACAAGGCGGATCGCACCGGCGCCGTCATCGGCGAGTCGCTCGCGCACGTGATGGGGTGGAAGGTTGGCGATGAGGTGAAGCTCGAGACCGGCATCTATCCGTCGGACTCCGGGTGGGCGTTCACGATTCGCGCCATCTACAAAGCGACTTCGCGCAACGTCGATAAGTCCTCCTTCTTTTTTCACTGGGACTACCTGAATCAGGGACTCCCGGAGGGGCGTCGTGATGCCATCGGCTGGGTCACGAGCCGCGTCGATGATCCCGCTCACACCGCCGAGGTTGGCGTGGCGATCGACCGAGCGTTCGACGACAAAGACACCCAAACTCTGAGCCAGGACGAGCACACGTTCCAGGCCGGTTTTCTCGCGGGCTTCTCAGCCGTTCTTTACGCGTTTGACGCCATTTCCATCGCAATTTTGCTCGTCATGACGCTGATCCTCGGCAACACCATCGCCATGGGGGTGCGCGAGCGCACGAGTGAGTTTGCGACCATGCGCGCGCTCGGCTTCATGCCTCAACACTTGCGCTGGTTCGTGCTTGGCGAGGCCGGCGTGCTCGGGTTGCTCGGTGGCGCCTTGGGGATCGGCATCGCTATTCCACTCATTCAAGGACTGCTCGGTCGCTTCCTCGAAGAGAATATGGGGAACATTTTCCCTGTGTTTCGGCTGCCCTTTGGCGCTTGTGTCCTCGCGCTCTCGTGCGCCCTGGGTCTAGGTATTTTGGCGGCGCTGCTGCCCGCTCGAAGCGCGGCTCGGGTCAACGTAACCGATGCTCTTCGGAAGCTTGTCTGACGCGGGCTCGCAGCCGCACCTCTTCGCACGAACGGAACCACCATGCTCATCCCGATTCGGTACAACTTGCGCAGCTTGGTCGTCCGGCGCTCGACGACCTTCGCGACCGCGCTCGGCATCGCCCTCGTCGTGTGGGTGCTGGCGAGTGCGCTGATGCTGGCCGAAGGCGTCAAGCGAACCCTCGGTTCTGCGGGGCGCGCCGACGTGGCTATCGTCTTGCGCAAGGGGAGCGACGCCGAGCTCGGTAGCTCCGTCGAGGAGCAGCAGATAGGGCTGGTCATGGCGATGCCGGGCGTGATGCGCGAGGGCGGGCAGCCCGTGGGTACCGGCGAAACGGTGGTCATCATTGCCGTCGAAAAAGTCGGCGCCAGCGGGGTCAGCAACGTGCAATTGCGCGGGGTCACCGAGACCGGAGAAAAGCTCCGTCCAACGGTGAAGCTGCTGCAAGGCCGCCGTCCCGCCCCGGGTTCGGACGAGGCGATGGTGGGGCGCAACATCCGTGGGCGCTTCAAAGGCATCAACCTCGGCGAGAGCTTCGACATCAAGAAAAACCGGGCTATTTCCATCGTTGGCGTCTTTGAGGACGGCGGCTCCGCACACGAGTCCGAGGTTTGGGTGGACCGCGATGTGATTCGAACGGCCTTTGGTCGCGGTGCGTCGGTGTCGAGCGTGCGAGTGAAGCTCGAATCCATCGAGTCGTTCGACCGGTTCAAGACTGGCGTCGAGCAAGACAAGCGGCTCGGCCTTCAGGCGTCTCGCGAGACCGAGTATTACGAGAAGGCATCCGAAGGCACCGGCAAGTTCATTCGCATCCTCACCGCGCCGGCACGTCCCGCGGGGCGCGGAATCGGCAAGATCGCTGCACTCGGATTCGGCATCTTCACCGGTGTA
>CANMZR010000160.1 GCA_947502375.1 Polyangiaceae bacterium | reverse complement strand
GATCGCTCAGCAGCTGGTCAAGCTCTTCGGCCGCATGCTCGAGGTCGCCGCGATACCATTCGGCGCGGCCCCGGAGCGAAGCTGCCGGCGAACCGGACACGCCCTTCAAGAGCCGAAGAACTTCGTCGTACTCGAGACGAGCAAGCGCAACCCGCGCCGCCAGCGTACGGATGTCAACGTCCTCCTTCGCAAGCTCGAGAGCTTGGTGCGCCGAATCATGCGCGGCATCCATCGAGACCTGGCGGTACTCGCCGAGCGCGCGCTGATACCATTTCTCAGCTTTTTCCGGTCGCCCAGCGTGCGGCGACTTCGCCGACAGACAACCGACGAGAGAGAGTGCAAGCGCAAGGGAAGCCCCTCGCAACGACGTGGAGATGGGAGGAAGATGGCGCGTGGTCATGACGTTGAGCCGGGTTTCACGACGGGCTCCAAGCTCAGAATGCGATCGATCCGAAGCTCGCGCCGTCCGCGAGTATGGCTGAGATAGCCGATCACCATCGGCGGGTCGAGGTCCGTCCGCAGGCTGGTCACGTGGAAAGGGATCTCCTGAATGGCACGGCCTGCGGGCCGGTAACGAAGCCTGAGCGCGGCACCGGTCGCGAGGGCCTCGGTGAGCTCCCCAACGAGCAGCGGGCGCGCGTGGGCGAGCCCAGGGCGCACGTTCCACAAATCACGCGGACTCGTGGGCATTAGAAGGATTGTCAGTTTTAGGAACAGCCCGCGCAAGACGCGAACATCGTTGTCGGCTCGATGCGCGGCCGGGCAATCGATGCCCAGCTCTTCGGCGAGCGCACTGAGGCGGTGACTCTTGAAATTGTACGCGCGGCGCGACAGGGGCACCGTGTCGATGAAAAACGGTGGGGTCCACGGAACACCGCACCGGGCGAACTCCGCCTTCAGGAACGCGATATCGCATTTCGCCCCGTGTGCGATGAAGATGGCTCCGTCGAGAAGCTCCCGAATGCGTGGCGCCAAAACGGCGAAAACCGGGGCCCCTCGGACCTCTTCTGGACCAATTCCGTGCACGTGCGTATTGCCAATGGCGCACTCGGGATCGAGGTAGGACGTGAGCCCGTCCACCAGCGTGCCGCCAACGACACGCTCAAGGCACAGCTGCAACACGCGATCACGGTGCTCCTCCACACCGGTCATCTCCAGATCGACAAAGACGAGCGGCACGGACTCGATTGGCTGGTCCCATATCCCCCGCAAGGGCGGTTCCCCTTGTTGACGGAGGAGCGGCATGCAGGGGTATCTACACCGAATCAGCTCCTGCTACGATGCGCCTCGATGGGTTGGCGTTCGATGGTGCTTTTGGTGGTCTTTGCCGTCGGGGGCTGTGCCGGCACGGAGCCTCGCAGTGGGACGCCGAGTGCAGGCCCCATCAGCGTGGAGAACACCCCGTCGACAGGCAGAGCGGCAACGCCCACTCCGAGCGTCGAGCCCCCCCCGCGCGTGAGCGTGCCGAGCGTGCCGAGCGTGCCGAGCGTCCTGGCCGAGGCGGGTCTGGCCCCAGCACCGGTCGATGCGGCCACCTTCCTCGAGTGCGTCGAGCCTTCCGTTGACGTTCGCTTACCCGAGGACCAAGGCGGCATTTTCGACAATGCGTTGACGACCGCTGAGAGCGGCCACCGAGACCGCACCCGCCCGATCCTCGACGCGATTCGCAACCAAAAAGCTGCATTTCGCTGCTGTTTTGCACCGTGGGCCGCGTCAGCGCCGATCGCGGAGGCGCGCGTGCTGCTGCGCATCGAGCTCGACGCCGCCGGTCACGTTAGCGCGGTCGGCAGCGAGCCTCAGCGCACGACGGTTCAACACCCAACGACGCTCGCATGCCTCGAGAAAGCCATCGAGCGCGTCCGCTTTCCGCCTTCACCCGGCGGGCGCGTGACGGTGGTCGAGTATCCTCTTCGGGCCACGCTCTTGCGCTAGCTTTCTGTCACACAACGCTAGGCTCCTCTCACGGAAGCCTGTCAGCGGCAGATGTCACAGAAGCCAGCCTCCTGCCAAAGAAGCCAGCCTCATGTCACAGAAGCCAGTCAGCGGCAGAAGAAAAAACAGCGAGACACACACCAGTCCACACGCTTCCCCTGGTGTGCATCTCGCTGAGAACTTACGGGGGAACCCTTCGGCTCTTTCCCCGACGCCGCCCCAACCTTTTCGGTCAGGAAGCGAGCCCCCTCCCGTCGATCCTCGGCGGGTGGGCTTTCAGAGCCCATCGAAAGCGATGTTTGCTCTTGACCGCGCTCCGCTCGGGAATGCCTTTCGGCTGATTCAGCCGTTCGACCCCCCTTACGATTCGTAACTCCTAGACATCACTCCGAGTCGTCGTCCACCGAAAAGTTCGGTGGCATCAGCGGCACGGCGGATGCCCCTGAATGAGCGGCAGTAGCCTTTGCGATCGGAGCAGCGAGCGATTTCGCGACCGGCTTTGCAGCCAGCTTCGCGACCGGCTTTGCAGCCAGCTTCGCGACCGGCTTTGCAGCCAGCTTCGCAACTGGTTTTACAACCGGCTTTTTTGCAACGACTTTTTTGGCCGCTTTGGTGACTTTGGCTTTTTTAGCGCGAGCGGGCAATTTGGCGGCCTGCTTCCGCGTCGCGCTCAGGCTTTTTTTGCGGCCTTCTTGGCGACCTTCTTGGCAGCCTTCTTCGGTGCAGCAGCCTTCTTGGCGACCTTCTTCGGGGCAGCCTTCTTTTTCGCAGCAGCTTTCTTCTTTGCAGCCATGTCTCAATCCTCCTGAATCTGGGTCCCCCTGCCCGTTTGGCATGCGTCAGCACATGGTGCAACGAACAGGATGTAACAGATGTTGCAAGACGTATAGTGCCATCTATGGCAGCCTGTCAACCGAATTGATGAGCGCCACCGAACATCCGTTCCCTGTTCGCCCCCGCTGCTCGTCGGTGGTCGCTAAGGATGCTGCGGTTTTAGATTCGGCGGTGTACGGTTTCGGGAGCAACGATGCGAAAACTTGCACCATCAGCGCTTTTATTGGCCGGAATTTTCGGGAGCGCTTGCGGTTATTCGGAAGAAGAAATGCGCGTGCGAGTGCGCACTGCCGACGCACTGCGGCAACAACTGGCAGCCGAGGGCGGGCAGAATAAAAAATTCCAGCGAGAACTCGACGAGTCGCGGGGCCAGGTTGAGCAACTGAGAAACCAACTCTCCGACGCCAACGTCGACGTGGCGAACCTGAAGAGCGATGTGGAGGAGAAGGCCAAAGCCCTTGAAGAATTCAAGCGAAGGAGTGCACAACTCGAAGAGATCAAAAGACGATTCGAGCTCTTGCGTGCGAAACTCCAGGAGCTGACGACGCTCGGCCTCAAAGTCACCGTGCGCCACAACAGGATGGTGATCGAGCTGCCCGGCGACGTTTTATTCGACTCGGGCCGCGAAACGCTCAAGGCACAGGGCGAGAGCATTCTGCTCAAAGTCGCAGAGATCATTCGGCGAGACGCATCCCTTGCAACGCATGATTTTCAGGTCGCTGGGCATACCGACAACGAGGCTTATTTTGCCGGTGGCTATAAAGACAATTGGGGACTCAGCCTCATGCGGGCCCGCGAAGTACTCGACCTGCTGATCCGGGCAGAGAACAAGCGAGGAGGCGGCCTTAGCCCGCAACATTGGAGTGCGTCGGGCTACGGGGCCACGGATCCGCTCGCCGGCAACGAGACCCCGACCGGGCGTCAATTGAATCGTCGTTGCGAGTTGGTGGTGCTTCCCAGGCTTGAGGAGATGCTGGATCTCAAGTCGATCGAGGAGAATTGAGGAGTGAGCCAGGTGTCAGTCACGGCGCCGTTGAGCCGTGTAGCGACGATCGACATCGGGACCAACTCGGTTCTGCTACTCGTCGCCGCTCGCGATGGTCAGCATATCCGCGCGCTGTCTGAATTGGCGGCGGTCACGCGGCTCGGGGAAGGGGTGGACGCGAGCGGGGAGCTCTCGCCGGCTGCCCAAAGCCGCACCCTGGCCGTGCTGGAACAATACGCCGCGGAGATCGCCAAATGGAATGTCGACGCCGTCGCAGCCGTCGGGACGAGCGCGATGCGCGATGCGCGCGGCGGGACCGAGTTTTCCGAGCGGACGGCTGCGATTCTCGGGGTACGACCGACCGTGATAAGCGGCGAACGCGAGGCGCAGCTCACCTTTGATGGAGCCTTGCTCGGGCTCGAGCCCGAGGGGGTGCTCGCCGTCTTCGACATCGGCGGCGGCAGCACCGAGCTCATCGTCGGAGCGCGGGTCGGGCGCGGCCGGGGCACCCTTGCACGCGCAGTGAGTCTTGACATCGGCGCCGTCCGTTTGACCGAGCGCCACATTCACAACGACCCACCGACGCGCGCCGAACTGGACACGATTCGCAAAGAAATACGGCTTGCGCTGAAGCGGGCACCAGCCTTCCGGGGGCGTCCCCTCATCGGCGTGGCCGGCACCGTGACCACGCTCACCGCCTACGTCCACGACATCGCGCCCTACGATGCGCGACGCGTGCACGGGGCCATCCTCGCTCGCACCGAGCTTCGGGACGCCCTCGACCGCCTCGCCGCGATGACCCTCGAAGAGCGCCGTGCCTTGCCCGCGGTTGAATCGAAGCGCGCGGACGTCATCGTCGCCGGAGCGCTCATCGCGGATGAGATTTGCGAGCTCTCGGGTGGTGAGCGCTTGATTGCCTCCGACCGCGGCGTGCGCTGGGGCCTCGCGCTGGAATTATTTTACGCCGAAGCGCGTTGATAACGCTCCCGCCAGTAAGGCGAGCGCGGGCTAGTCCAACCGCCACCCGACGGAAAGTTCTTGACATAGAGGCCTTCATTTACTAGTGTTCGCCGCGTTCAGCGCGGATAACGTCCACCAGGACAAAACCGCAATCAGGACAGAGGGGCCGGTCCAAACGGCTCCAAACGGCAGTGAGTGCCCCCCCTTCCGCAAGCGCAAGAGCCGCAAGCGGAAGAGCCGCAAGCGGAAAAGCCGCTGTTACTTTACGGGTCAGAATTACGACTGGCCGCGTAACGAACGGCGGTTTTCAGTTTGGTACAGCCCCACGCGCACTCAGGTGCGTGACGGACGATCCCACCCGAACGATTACCGAGAAGGAGAAGCATCGAACATGCAGCCCAACGCAGACATGCAATTCAAAGTTGGCGACAAAGCAGTCTACCCCGCCCAGGGCGTAGCCGAGGTCGTTGACATTGAAGAGAAGGATATCGGCGGCAGCCGGCAGCAGTTTTACGTTCTTCGCATTCTCGACACCGATCGCAAGATCATGGTGCCGGTAAAAAATGCGAATGCCGTGGGCCTCCGCCAGGTGATTTCGGAGCAAGAAATTCAAGAGATCTTTGACATCCTGCGCGAACGCACACTCGCGTTCGACAACCAGACCTGGAACCGCCGATACCGCGGGTTCATGGACAAGATCAAGACCGGCTCCATCTACGATGTGGCGGAAGTTCTGCGCGATTTGTACCGTCTCAAGACCGACAAGCAACTCTCGTTCGGCGAGCGCCGCATGCTCGACACCGCGCGCACGCTGATCGTCAAAGAGATCGCAATCGCTCGTAAACAGACCGAAGAGAACGTGAAAAACGAGATCGAAGCGATCTTTTTCACGAACTAGTCTCCGTTCTTGCACTCCCCGCGCAGGTGCTCTCTTTGCTAGAGCAACCGCGCCGCGGTCGAGTCGATAGGTGAAGCGAGAAGGGCTCATCCATCCCAAAAGGGGCGATCAACCTTTCCGAACGACGGCGGCGACCGAAAGGCGCCGCCGGTTGTCTTTTGTGGGCACCGTCGCAGCGTTTTTCGCCGCCCAGCGTAAGGTTCCGCGAATGCGGCGTAGCGTGGTAAACAATCGGGGGTCGCCGCGCAACCAAGCTCGGTAGCGACACGGTCCCATGAGCGATTCAGACGAACCCAAGCCAAAGCCAATCGGCCAAAAGGTTGCGCGCCCGGGCGCCAGTGTCGGACACGTTATCCGAAAATACTGGCCGACGGCGGTGACCACGTTTGTCGCGGTGCTGGTCGGCACGATATTTTACACCCTCGGCCAGACGAAGATCTATCAGGCTGAGGGGACCGTGATGTTCGATCCGCGGCCGCCCAAGCCGCTCGGCCACCGGGTCGAAGCCATCGTCGACATGGGCACGGACAGTTACTGGGGAAACCAAGAATACTACGAGACGCAGTACAACATCCTGCGGTCGCGGCGGGTTTCGCTCGCCGTCGTCAATGAGCTCGGCCTCAACAACGACCATGCTTTTCTGCAGAATCTCCCGCCGGGAGTGCTCCCCAAGGGGGCCCTCGATAAAGTGTCGCCCGAACGTGCCGCCGACGAGCTTCGAGGTCGCCTCGAGGTTCAACCCGTTCGTGACAGCCGGCTCGCAACCGTCAAACTGAAGGATGCGAACCCGGATCGAGCCCAGCGTGTTCTGGCGTCGCTCATCGACAACTTCGTGAATCAAAATCTCGAGGGGGCGCTTGAGAACACCAGCACCGCGAGCGATTGGTTGCGGAACCAACTCGACACGTTGAACGGCGACCTGCAGACCAGCGAAGAAGCGCTCCACGCTTACAAAAAAACCAACGACATCCTCTCGGTCGCCTTCGACGACAAGTCGGGCATGCTCTCCGACGAGATGAAGGCACTCAACACCGAGTTGACCAGGGTAAAAGCGCTCATCCAAGAGGCGACCGCTCGGAAGGTCGTCCTCGACCGCACGCCTGAGAACGACGCGCGCGCAATTCAATCGACCGAGCTCATGAAGAGCCTGCTTTTGAATAGCCTTCGCACCCAATACGAGCAGGCCACGAGTGAGCGCGAGGCTCTGCTCGGGTCCGGTAAAGGCTTGAATCACCACGATGTACAAGCTTCTCAGAAGCGCGTGCAGTCTGCCGAAACTGCGATCTTGAAAGAGATTCAGAACGTCAAAAAGTCGGTTGGCCGCGAGCTTGACGTGCTCGGCAAACAGGCCGGTGGACTCCAAGGCCTCTTGAACACTTCCAAGACGCAGGCGCACGAGCTGAACCAGCTCGAGATCGAGTTCAACCGACTGCGCCGAAACAAGGACAACACCGAGAAGCTTTATTCACTGGTCCTCGAACGCACGAAAGAAGCTGACCTCGCTCAAATGATGCGGGTCAACAACATCAGCGTCATCGATCGACCCTTGCAACCTCGCTCGCCGATCTCACCGAAGGTGGCGCTGAATCTCACGGCCGGCATTTTCGGGGGCCTCTTGCTCGGTATCGCGGCGGCATTCCTTCGCGGCCTCATGGACCGAACGGTCAAAGTCCCCGATGACCTCGAGGACGACTTCGGCATCACCTTCCTTGGGCTCTTGCCCCAGGTCGGCGCCGGCATTTTTGGGAACTACGGCGCACAATACGGCTACTCGAAAAAGAAGCGGCGACGCGGTCAGGCCCCGAAAGAAGGGAAGCCGGAGCTTATCGTGCACCATGAGCCGACAAGCAGCGTCGCCGAGGCGTCTCGCGCCATCCGCACGAATCTCTTGTTCATGGCACCCGATACCCCGCACCAGGTGCTCCTGGTGACGAGCGCGGGCCCATCCGAAGGCAAGACGACGGTGGCGTGCTGCATCGCCGTGGCGATGGCCCAAACCGGCCAGCGCGTGCTGCTCGTGGACTGCGATTTGCGACGCCCACGTATTCACAGAATCTTCGACCGGAACATGGAAACCGGCGTGTCCACGACGCTCCTCGGCGGCAATATCGACGAGGCCACCTCGGCCACCGAAGTACCGAACCTCTACGTTCTGCCGGCCGGGCCCATCCCTCCGAACCCGGCCGAGCTCTTTCACACGGAGCGCTTCAAGCAGCTCATCTCGGATCTGCGCTCGCGCTTCGACCGCATCATCATCGATAGCCCGCCGGTGGTCGCCGTCACAGATCCAGCCATCCTCTCGACCCTGGTCGACGGCACGGTGCTCGTGCTGCGCGCGTTCAATACGCGAAAAGAGCTGGCCCGTCATGCCATTCGGTCGTTGCAGGACGTCGGTGGTAAGCTGGTCGGTGGCGTGCTCAATGCCGTCGACTTCTCACGGATCGAGTACAAATACTCCTACTATTACTACAAGCGCGATGGGTACTACGGCGAGCAGGCGCCGCCCTCCAAGGGCGCTAAGAGCTCGAGCGAGACGGATGCCGACACAGAGAACCAGCCAGGGGAAGATGCGCGGTCGCAGAGCGCCTGAAACACACCATGAAAGCATTCATCACCGGCGGTGCCGGCTTTATCGGTTCCCATTTGACGGAAGCGTTGCTCGAACAAGGTCACGAGGTGTTCATTCTCGACGACTTGTCCACGGGCTCCGCTGAGAACTTTCGCCCGTTCAAATCGAACCCGAAATTTCACTACCACATCGCGTCCTTTACCGACGTCCCGCTCGTGAGTGAGCTCGTGGACTGCGCGGACGTGACCTACCACCTCGCCGCGGCCGTTGGCGTGCGGCTCATCGTCGAGAGCCCGGTTCGCACCATCGAGACCAACGTCCGCGGTACGGAGATCATTCTCGCTGCGGCGGCGAAAAAACAGAAGCCCGTTTTCATCGCGTCGACGAGCGAAGTTTATGGAAAGTCGACTGATTTCCCGTTCCGTGAAGAAGGTGATCTCGTCATGGGAGCGACCAGCAAGGGTCGCTGGTCGTATGCGTGCTCGAAGGCGATCGATGAGTTCCTCGCGCTCGCTTACTACCGCGAGAAAAAACTCCCGACGGTCGTAGGTCGTCTCTTCAATACGGTCGGCCCGCGCCAGACCGCGCGTTACGGGATGGTGTTGCCGAGCTTCGTGCGCCAGGCGCTCTCGAGTGAGCCCCTCACGGTGTACGGCGACGGCACCCAGTCCCGCTGCTTCTGTCACGTCAAAGACAGTGTCCGCGCGATCATTGGCCTCATGGAAAAAGACCGTTCCTACGGCGAAGTCTTCAACATCGGCAGTACGCGGGAAATCTCGATTGAGGAACTCGCGAAGCTCGTCAAAAAGCAGGTGGGTTCCGCGAGTGAGATCCAAAAAATTCCTTACGAGGAGGCCTACGCCGAAGGCTTTGAAGACATGATGCGGCGGGTTCCCAGCATCGAAAAGATTCGCTCCCACATCGGTTGGGAGCCACGCTTCTCGCTGGAAGAGATCGTGGGCGATGTCATCTCCTCCATTGCGTAAGCTCCGCGTCGCCATCGTCGCCACGCACCCGGTCCAATACCATGGGCCGTGGTTTCGGAAGCTGTCAGCCGCCCCCGAGATCGAACTCGAGGTGCTCTTCGCGTGCGACCATGGGACGAAGCCGAGCTTCGACGCGGGCTTCAACGCGACGTTTGCGTGGGACCGCAATCTGACCGATGGATACCGACACGAGTTCCTGCCGAATGTGCACCCGCATCCGGGACCGCACGGCTTCTGGAACCGCACGAATCCGGCTCTCTGGAACCGCATTCACAGGCGAAACATGGACGCGGTCATCGTGTTCGGCTGGGGTTTTGCTAGCACGATGATCGCAGTGGCCGCAGCGCGGGCGCACGGCGTTCCTGTGCTCATGCACTCGGAGTCGAACTTGGGCCCGTTCACGCGGCCCGCCTGGAAGACGGCGCTACGGCGGGGAGCGTTGACCGCACTTTTTTCGCAATGCGACGCGTTTCTTGCGGTGGGCTCGATGGGGCGCGAGTTGTACCGGTCCTACGGCGCAGCGGCCGAACAGGTGTTTCTCGCCAACTACTGCGCCGACAACGAGTTCTTCAACGGCGAGCATGCACGTCTGTTGCCGCGCCGCCTGTTGCTCCGAAAAGCGCTCGGCGTGGACGATGACCGACCGATTGTCGTGTGTTCGGGCAAGCTCTTCCCTGACAAAGAGCCGCTCGAATTGCTCGAGGCCTTCGTGCGTGTCCGACGTGAGCGTCCGGTGCGCTTGGTGTTCCTTGGAGATGGACCGCTGCGTCACGACGTCGAGCGTGTGGCGAGAGAGAGAGGCGTTTCGGAAGACGTTCTCATCACCGGGTTTCGTAACCAACGTGAGCTCGGTGAAATTTA
>CANMZR010000159.1 GCA_947502375.1 Polyangiaceae bacterium | reverse complement strand
TCGCTCGTGTCGTTTCCGTAGATGGAAAGCTGGCAGTGGACCACCACGTCATCAGCAGAGCTCCAAGTGCGATGGGCGACGTGCAGCTCGCGGCGCTGCAAACCGGCGCGGTCGTGGCCTGGTCCGATCGACGCGATGGGGACCTGCATGTCTACACCTCTTCGGTCGCTGCCAGCGGTGCGGCTTCCACCCCGCGGCCATTCGACAGTCTCGGCGCTCAAGCCCTTGTCGGCATCACCGCATCGGGCGACCGGACCCGCGCGATGCTCGCTTCGGAGCACCTCTCCAACCACGCGGCGCCGCGACGAATCGTCGACCTCGGCACGCTTTTGCCCGACGGCTCAAAGGGCGAGCCGCGCGGCGAGCTCGTGTTTCAATCGCCGACGGACACCCCACAAGTGTTTGGCGACGGTACGGGCTTTGGTGTCCTTACGCTCGCACCCGTGCGGCTCGCGAGTGAACCCGACACGCTGGCAGCGGCCGCGGGGCCAACCTTCGTTCGTCTCGACGGCGACCTACGGCTCCGCAGCTCGGAACCGCTGCGAATTGCTGAGTTCTCGGATGCCGAACCGATCCCGGGCTTGCCGATGTTCGTGCAGTCTCCCGAATGCAGCGCCGACCTTTGTACGGTCGTGGCACGAAGCGGTGCGAGCCCCTCACTCCTCGCGCTCGTCACAGCGCCGCTGCGCAACCTAGGCTGGAGTCCGGCCGCCCGCCGCGTGCCGCCAGTCGAGCCACCGCTGGCCGAGGGCCTCATGACCGTCGTCGAGTTCGACCATGCCATCGCTGACTTTTCGGTCGCCGAACTCGCGGACGGGCGCACGGTGCTCGCTTCGGTCGAGCGCGTACCTGCGGCAGCAATCACGGAGAAAACGGGAGGACGACTCCAGCTTCGTTTCATTGAAAAAGATGGGACCGTCAGCGAGCCCATCACGCTCTCCGATAAAGCTATTCCAGTCGGGGGCGTGGACATCGAAGCGCTGCCTGCGGGTGGCGACGCGGTGGCGGCGGTGGCCTGGTCGGGGCCGGCTCAAGGAGGCCAGGTCTTTGTGACGCGAGTTGGGCCGCATGGCGAGAAGCTCCTTCAAAAGACGGTGACCAAGCTGGTTCGCAGGCGGCCGGCGCCGCGCAAGAATGGCCCGGCGGTTTCGGGGGAGCCAAACGAAGTGCGAGACGTCGATCTCACGCTTGACGGGACCGGCGGGCTCTTCTGCACGTGGAGCGACACGCGCACGGGCAACGCTGAGATTTTCGTGGCGCGTATCAACGCCCAGCTCGACCGACTCGGCCGCGAACTTCAACTAACGAGTGGCAAGGGAGCATCCAGCGAGCCTCAATTGCTCGTTCTCGGCGACAAGACGCTGCTGGCGTGGTCGGAGACCGGCGAAGCGCGCGAGCAGGGCGACATACACCTGACCACCCTCGAAACGGCCAGCTTGCGGGTCATCGACCGTGGGCGCGAACTGGCCCATTCGGCTGGTCATTCGCGCAGCCCTGGCTTTTCCAAAGCACCCGGCGGAGCAGCTCTATGGTGGCTCGATGAGCCACCCACCGCACGCGCGCCTGCCGAGGCTCCCGAGGACAGTGCGACCGGAGCCGCGCTCGATGATGCGCCAGGCTTGCGTGTGCTCGCACTCGACCCGAACGGACAGCCGCTCGCGCAGGTCAAGCGGCTCGCCCTCGGCGGCGAGGCCCCGAACTCGATGGCACTGCGTTGCGAAACAGGCGCCTGCAAGGGCTTGCTCGTCTCCGTCGATGGTGGAGAGTTGCGTCTCGACGCGGTCACCACACCGTTCACTGGCGCCGGTCCACTCAGTCGCACGCGGGTCGTCGGATTGTCGGAGGCCACTCGCGAGGACGTGCGGGTGATGCTCACGGATCAAGCGCGCCGCGCTTTCTTTGTCGAGGAGCGAGAAGGCCGGACGCGAATCCGAAAGCTGACGCTGCGTTGGTCAGAGTGAACGCGGCTCGGGCGCCTCGTGAACGGCACCCCGACGTGCGATCTCTGTGGTGATTTCCTGGTGGAAGCGTCCAAAGCACGATTCGGATGGCCACTCGGGGGCCAGCTCGATGAGGCGTGTCGCCTCGAGCATTTCACCGGCGTCGATGGCAACGACAGCCGCGGCGTAGCGCATGGCCCAATGGACGAGCGGACTGGCCGCACTCGCCTCGAGCAAGAGTTGCGCGTCGCCGTCGAGGCTCTGATGCGCGAAGGCTCGTGCAAGCGCGAGAACGGCCCTCCTTAGCACCTGAATTCGCTGAACGAGGCTCGGCGGCGCTGGCGGAACCGGCATGCGTTGCAATCGTTCCGCCTGCTCGATGGCCGTATCGACGTCGCCCTCGAAGGTCAAGAGGAGGGCATCGAGAAAGAGTCGGTGCTCGAGAGATGCATCCCAAGCGGGGCCACGCTCGGCTTCACTTAGAGCCGCCCGTGCCCGCTCAACCCACCCGTGAGCCGCGAACGCCGTCGCCGTCATCAAGGGCGTCACCGTCTGCGAGTGGGCGAACGGCTGCTGTGTGCGCGCCCACCGTTCGAGCACACCCCGCACGTCACCGGACAAAAAGAGCCGCTGGATTTTCTGTCGCGCGCGCCACCTCCCGAGAACCATCCAAGCGACCCCACCCAGCACAATCACTCCCACGAGGGGTCGGTGCCACGCCAGGTGCAGCAGCGCTGCCGCCACGACCGCCGAAAGCACGAAGAAACTCGGCGCTCGAATGGGACGTCGCTCCGGTCCGCTTGGAAACACCTACAAAGCGTACCACTCCACCGAAACATGGCAATACAAGCCGATAGCGGAAACCCGTGACAGCCCGAACACCTTGCGCTATCGAACGAGGGTGGGTGGGCACTCTCCGAGTCGCCTCCCTTGTGGGCCCGCCGACAGCGCATCGTGAACCCCGCCAGATCCTGACGGAAGCAACGGCAGCGAAAAGCGAGTGTGGCGGGCCCTTTCCCTTGTTTTCCCTGTTTTGGTCCTGCAGCGGGAGAGCGATGCGAGTGTTCATGACGGCGAGGGCCGATTCGGCGAGCCTTGCGGAGCCGGTCATCACGTCGCTGCCGCCGCGCTACCAAGTCCTACCGCTCACGCGCTTGCAAGCGCGACCATCCCGAATGGTTCGACGAGCTCGGGGCGCATTCGCGGGCGCGCTACTCGCGATCCTGGCGACGCATTCCGACGACGGGTTGGCCCAAGCGGTAAGCGACGACGTCGTCCACGAATTTCCGTTCCTCGACGACGAGTCCAGCGAAGGCTCGCGCTCCGTCGGGGACACCTCGAGCGGCTATCTGGTGGGGGCCAAGGCCCTCGAAGAGAGCGAACGGTTAGGCATCCTCCCGAGACAACGAGAGCGCGGCCTCCGTTATGGGAGCGACGATCTCATCGCCGCTATCGGTGACGCGAGCGGCGCGCTTTACCGCGCGGGGGGAACGAAACTGTGGGTCGGAAATGTGGCGCGCAAGGGCGGCGGTGACCTCCAATGGTCCGTCAGCCACAACTCGGGGAGGGATGCAGACATCGCCTTCGCCTATCTCGACAGAGGCGGGCGACCAGCCATTCCGCCGGACCTCGTACCGCTCAATTCAGCGGGCGCATCGGCGACGCACGGGCTGCGCTTCGACGTGCTTCGGACGTGGCTTGTCGTCAAAGCCCTCCTCGAGTCACCGCACGCAGCCATCCAATACATTTTCATCAGTACGCCATTAAAAAACATGCTTCTCGTGCATGCCAAGCGCACGGGTGAGTCGGCGGCTCTCCTCATCAAGGCAGCCGAAGTCCTGCACCAACCGAGCGGTGCCGGTGCGCACGATGACCATCTTCACGTCCGCGTCTATTGCAGCGAACGAGACACGCTCGCCGGCTGCAACGACGCGGGGGTCGTGCACGCTTGGCATCTCGGTTACGCAGAATCCAAAAGGCGGCGCATAGGCGAGGTCGAACGGTTTTTAACGCACGCACAGCCTTCAATGCGGCAGCGCGCGATAGCTCGGCTCGTCCTCCTTGACGCCCGCGGGTCGCTCGAACCAATGGCCGCGCATCTGAAGGACGAAGACGCTGGCGTGCGGCGTGCGGCGGTCGATTCGATCGGCGCTTTCGGCCAAGAATCCCACGTCGAGCGGCTCGCAGCGCTGTGGCACGACGAGCCCGATGTGCCGGTTCGACTGGCGATTCTCGGTGCCGCGGCCGAGCTCGGCGGAAGCGCGACCGGCAAGCTGCTCGCTATCGCGGTCGGCGTACCCGAGCGCGGCCCCTCCGAGTTGGAGCAGGTGTTAGCGACGTGGCAAAGCCTCGAGTGGGCCACGGCGGCCGCACTCGCACCACAGATATTCCCTTGGGCTTTTTCGGAGCGTGTCCAGTCGTCGCTTGAGCAACTCCTCGTCCCGGAACTGCCGGCCGGGGACGATTGGCTTCAGGCTCTTTCAGCGGCGAGTGAGCTGGCCACGGCCCTGCAGGTCGCTGCGCTCGATGCTGCGGCTCGGAGCGAGCGACTCGAGCCACTGGATGCACTCGCGAACCTTCTGCAAGCCGTGGACGCTGACGTTCGCAGCGCCGCCGACCGCGCGTTGGCCTTTACCACGAACCACCCGCCAGTTTGGCGCGGCACGGCACCATCGACAGCAGAGCGCGCGGCCGGGGTTGCACGCTGGCGCCACCTTCTCGCCAACAACGGCAGCACGGACCGTCCGGCCTGGCTCGTGGCGGGATTTCGCGCAGCCGGATTTCGTATCCCCGAACTCCAGCAGAGTCACGCCTGGGAGCTCGTCCGAGCAACCGCTTCGAGTGACCATCTCTCCTTCAATGCACAGCGCACGCTGATGCGACTCTTCGACCATCGACCCCTCAGCCTGACGTGGCGCAAAGAGGACGCTTGCACGCATTGGCTGCGCTGGCTCGAGGGCAATCGCCGCCAATACCGACTCTCGGCACCCAAACCCGAGCTGCGGGCGGCCTGCGGAAACGCGAAGGACTGAACCCGCCCCATACGGCGCTTGCCTCCCCCACCTTCCCTTGCGAGCGTCGCCCCGTGACCGACTCAAAGCGCACTTCCTGGGACGAATATTTCATGAACATCGCCCGCGAAGTGGCGACGCGGGCAACCTGTGACCGCAAGCACGTCGGCGCGGTCATCGTTCGCGATCGCTGCATTCTCGCCACCGGCTACAACGGCTCCGTGCGTGGACTCGAACACTGCGACGAAGTCGGACACATGATGGAGGAAGGCCACTGCGTACGGACGATCCACGCCGAGGCGAACGCCATTATCCAGGCTGCGCGTCACGGTACGTCGATCGAAGGCGCGGGCATTTACATCACGGCGTCACCCTGCTGGAGCTGCTTTCGGATGATCGCGAATGCAGGGGTCCTCCGCATCGTGTTTGGAGAGTTTTACCGGGACGAGCGCGTCTACACGCACGCTGGACAGCTCGGCATCGAGCTTATCGATCTCAGCACAACGTGACCGAGTTCGCGCGTGAGTGCGGCGGGTCATTCGGGACGGCTGACGACGAGCAAAGCACCTGTCAAACGCCGCACATTCGATGAGTAGTTGGTGGCTGATACCTTGCAGGTGTGTTACCCGGAGGCACGATGAGACGACGGCGGGTGCTCGTATTGGGCTCGGGCGGACGCGAACACGCCCTCGCCCTCGCGCTTTCGCGTAGCCCGAGTGTCTCCGAGGTGCTGGTCGCCCCGGGCAACGTGGGCACCGAGAGCCGCATCGGACCGGTCGCCATCCGCTCGCTTGTTGGCGCCTCGCTGGCACCCGCTGCCGTCGTCGCGTTGGCGAGGCAGCAGGCGATCGACCTCGTCGTCGTCGGGCCGGAAGGCCCTTTGTGCGAGGGAGTCGTCGACGCCCTCGAGGCAGCCGGCATCCAGGTATTTGGACCGCGAAAAGCGGCGGCTCGTCTCGAAGCCTCGAAGGCATTTTTGAAGCGGCTCGCGGAAACAGCGGGGATCCCGACGGCTCCATTTTTCGTGACCAGCAACTATGCGGACGCGGCTCGCTACATCGACGAACGCGGACGGCCCGTCGTCGTCAAGACGGACGGCCTCGCGGGCGGCAAAGGAGCCATCGTCACGAGCACGCCCGAAGAGGCGAAGGCTGCGGCATACGCGATGTTGGTCGAACGCGTTTTCGGCCAAGCCGGCGCCTGCATCGTCATCGAAGACCGCTTGCCGGGCGAAGAGCTAAGCGTTCACGCCGTGACGGATGGCGAGCGAATCCTCGTCTTGCCCGTCGCTCGGGACCATAAGCGCATCGGTGACGGCGACACCGGACCCAACACCGGGGGCATGGGCGCGTGCGCGCCGGTCCACGTCGAGGCCAGGTTGCTCGAGCGGATCGAGCGTGAGGTGTTGCTGCCAACTCTCGACGCGCTTCGCAACGCAGGTACGCCCTATCGCGGGGTGCTTTACGCGGGTCTGATGGTAGCTAACGATGGCACGCCAAACCTGCTCGAACACAACGTGCGATTCGGCGATCCAGAAACCCAAGTGCTGATGCCGCTTCTCGACGGTGACATCGCCGAGCTCTTCGCCTCGGTGGCCGTCGGCAAGCTCGACGCCGAGTCCGTAACGATCGCCCCCAATCGAAGCGCGGTCGCCCTGGTGCTCGCAGCGGCGGGCTATCCGGAGTCGCCGCGACAGGGGGATGCCATTCGCGGACTCGAACGCGCAGCCGCGGTCCCGGGCGCCCACGTCGTACACGCGGGGACCCAAGCTCGTGGCGACGAGCTCGTATCCGCAGGCGGGCGAGTCCTCGGAGTGGTCGGGGTGGCCGAGAGCCGTGAGGCGGCGCGCTCCCTTGCGTACGAAGCGGCCGACCACATTCGTTTCGACGGCATGCAGCTGCGCCGCGACATCGCAGCGGGGGCATCCTTGGGAGCCTTCCACCGCGACAGCAAGTTATCCCCAACAGCAACTGTATCCACAACAGTAAAGGGACGGACCGATGAGTAAAGTGCTGGTGGTCATGGGCTCAGACAGTGACCTCGAACAAATCGCAGCTGCCTGGAAAGTACTGGGGGAACTTGGGATCGCCTACGAGGTGCGCGTCGCTTCGGCCCATCGCACGCCCGACGTCGTCCACGAACTCGCCGTCAACGCACGGAGCCGAGGGTTTTCGGTGGTCATCGCGGCGGCTGGCATTGCGGCCCATCTCGCGGGCGTGTTCGCGTCGCTGACGACCTTACCCATCGTCGCCTTGCCCGTAGCGGGGGGCACGCTCGGCGGCATCGACGCGCTCTTGTCCTCCACCCAAATGCCGCCCGGTGTGCCCATCGCATCCGTCGGCATCGGCGGCGCAAAGAATGCGGGGCTGTTCGCGGCAGCCATTCTCGGCGCAAGTGATCCGGTCATCGCGGCGCGGCTCGAGGGGTACCGAAAACAGATGCAGGCCAAGGTCATCGAGGCCGACACGCGCGTGCGTGAAACGACGAAACTCGTCTGAAAACAGGGCGCTTGCCCAAAAAAAAGGAAAGAGACCATGTTCAACGTATTGGTAAGCGACTCGATGAGCGAAGAAGGCCTCGAGGTCCTGAAAAACCGCGAAGGCGTGGTTTTGGATTATCGTCCAGGGCTCGGCGAAGCGGAGCTCGCGGAGGCGGTAAAAACGGCCGATGCGCTGCTCGTTCGCTCGGGCTCGAAAGTCACCGCGCGCGTCATCGAATCAGGCGACCGATTGAAGGTGATCGGTCGTGCCGGGATCGGCGTTGATAACGTCGATGTCCCCGCCGCCTCGAAGCGCGGCATTGTGGTGATGAACACACCCACAGGCAATTCCGTCACGACGGCCGAACACAGCCTGAGTTTGATGATGTCGCTGGCTCGGCACATTCCCCAGGCGACGAGCACGATGAAAGCCGGCAAGTGGGAGAAGAAGAAGTACGAGGGGATGGAACTCGCCGGAAAAACCCTCGGCGTGCTCGGCCTCGGCACAATCGGCCGCATCGTCGCGGATCGAGCGGCGGGCCTCTGCATGAAGGTCATCGGCTTTGACCCAGTGATGTCGCAGGAACGCGCCGCGGCCCTCGGAATCGAGCTCGTCGCGCTCGAACACATTTGGTCGCGCGCCGACATCATCACCGTTCACACACCGCTCACGCCACAGACCACCGGCATCATCAACGATGCGGTCGTGCCGAAGCTGAAGAAAGGCGTCTTGCTTATCAACTGCGCGCGCGGCGGCATCTACGACGAAGGGGCGGTACTCCGGGGGCTCGAGAGCGGGCACATTGGTGGCGCGGCCTTCGACGTGTTCGTTCAGGAACCACCCGCGAAAGATTCACCGCTCGTCCTGCACGAGCGCGTGATTTGCACGCCTCACCTCGGCGCCTCGACCGCCGAAGCGCAGGTGCGGGTTGCAGTTCAAGTTGCTGAACAGGTCGTCGACTACCTCGAGAAAGGTGAGATCAAGAACGCGGTGAACGTGCCGTCACTGAGTGGCGACATCGCGCAAAAGATCGCTCCCTATCGTACGCTTGCCGAGCAACTCGGGAGGTTCTTGGCGCAGACCGAAAGCGTCGCGCCGAAAACCATTGAGCTCGAGTGCATTGGCGAAGCCGGAGAGCATGGCCTCGAAGTCCTCACCGCCGCCGCGGTCGCGGGTTATTTGCAGCAATTCCTGGATTTTACGCTCAACGCGGTCGCGGCGCCTCACGTCGCCCGGGACCGCGGAATCACGGTCCGCCAATTGAAGAGCAGCCAGAGCGGCGCGCGCTTTGCCTCGCAAGTGGTGCTGCGAGTCACCGACGAAAACGGGACCGAACACGTCGCCGCTGGCGCGCTCGGGAGCGATGGCAGCCCGCGACTCGTGCGCTGGGGCGACTTCGATATCGAGGCCAAGCTGGGAGGCTCGACGTTGGTGGTATCCAGTGTCGACACCCCCGGAGTCATCGGCTTTTTGGGGACGTTGCTCGGACAGCATCGCATCAACGTCGCGGCAGTGCATCTTGGCAAGTCGTCCGCGGGACAGGCGCTCAGCGTCTGGAACCTGGACGACAAGGCGTCGGAGGCTGTGCTCACGGACGTGCGTGCATCCATCAATGTAAGGCAGGCCATAGCCATCGAGTTGTGAGCCATCCCGGCCGTGGCGGGCGAGCCGAACGCGAGACTGCGCTCGCCACACCTGAACGGCCGATGGGAGGGTTCCGCGGCGGAGAACCACCGACGTGAAAGCACGACGACGTCGGTGGGAGCCGGCGCCGGCGCTCGACCCGGCAGCCGACTTGTGACCATGCTCAACGAGATGCGTTCGCAGCTCGCCGTTTTTATCCTGCTCGTGGTCGCGCTCTCGATGGGCGCGCACGGCGACGCTCGAGGTGATGAGCCGGCCGCTGGAGCCACGCCACCAATCGTCTCGAGCGCACCCACGGAGCCGGCCGCACCGGTGGCGCCCACGATGGCCGAGGTCCCGACGATGGCCACGCCGAGCGTGCTCGAGCCGGGCCCGGCGGGAACGCCGACGAACACGGGGCACAAGCGGGGTTCGTCCCACGGCCGTCCGGGCGGAATCAACCCATGCATGACGCCCGACCCGGGTTTCGGTCTCTACGACGGGTGGTCGCGCAAAGTCAGCATGGGGCAGTTGCTCGCGCCACAAAAGGGCGGGGTTTCTCCCAGTGGTGCCTTTGACCTCATCGTTCATTTTCACGGGCACGAGGCGCTTCGCAAAGAATTCGTGAAGTCGGCGAATGGCATCATCCTC
Organism: Polyangiaceae bacterium; assembly: GCA_947502375.1. Classification (GTDB taxonomy): domain Bacteria; phylum Myxococcota_A; class Polyangia; order Polyangiales; family Polyangiaceae; genus SYFR01. The sequence goes on along the minus strand of CANMZR010000159.1, from coordinate 335 downwards.
GTGGCCATCGATCTCGGGATCGGCTCGGGTGCCTACTCGAGCGCGTTCGCCTCACGGAATGTTTTCGAGCATCTGTTGGACACGGTGAAACAGGAGATGGCTCGTCGCAGCGGACGAGCCAACGTCACCATTCGGCGGCTTGGCCTTTCCTCATGGAGCGCGGGATACGGTGCCGTGCAACAGATCCTCATGCAACCGGCTGGTAAAGCGGTTGATTCGGTGGTCCTGCTTGATTCCCTCCACGCGGGCTACGTCGATGGTTCCAAAAACGTGTCGCCCGCGGGCCTCGAGGTGTTTGTCGAGTTCGCCCGCCAGGCGGCGCGCGGCAAGAAGTT
>CANMZR010000158.1 GCA_947502375.1 Polyangiaceae bacterium | reverse complement strand
AAACGTCCTCGTTGATATCGCGCCCGCGATGGAGCGCGCGTCGTCGCCGAGAGACGGCTCGGCGGCTTCGGGGCGTGGTCGCGTGACGGTCAAGCTCACGGACTTCGGCATCGCGAAGGTTCTCGACGCGCAAGGCGTCACTTCGACGGGGCAGATTCTCGGCTCACCCGCGCACATGGCACCCGAGCAAATCGAAGGTGGCGAGATCGCAGCGACCACCGACGTCTTTGCGCTTGGCGTCCTTTTTTATGCGTGCATGGTGGGTCACCTGCCTTTCCATGGGACGAACCCGGCTCAGGTGCTGCGCAAGGTGTTGTTGGGTGAGTTTCACGCGGCCGACCTCGAGCGTGCCGAGATCGGGGGACGCTGGGCGCGGCTGGTTGCGAAGGCCCTTGAACTCGACCCTGCGAAGCGTTATCCGAGCGCGCTCACCTTCGCGCAGGCGATTGCCGACGAGCTTCATTCCCTTGGTTTCGAGGACCATGAGCGGCGCCTGCAGGAATTCTTTGTCGAGCCGGCGGCCTTTCGCGAACAGCTGGCAACCGCGCTCGTTCCTCGCTTGGTGGCACGTGGTGAATGCGCCCGACGTGCGGGAGACGTGCAGGGTGCGGCGGCTGACTTCAATCGAGCGCTGGCTCTGCATCCCGACGATCTCGCCATCCTGAAGCGTGTGAGTTCGCTGTCCGCGCGGCGAGTTTGGGGACGTCGGCTCAGTCGGGTTGGGGCCTTGGCTGGCGGGGCGCTGTTGCTCGGTGGCGCGGCATTTCTCGTCGCGCGGGCTGTGAAGGGCAGGGCCGAGGAAGCCGCGCGTCCGGTCTATTCTCTCGACCTTGAGTTTCCAGATTCTCGCGTGCCGACGGCGCTGCCCGTGCAGATAAAAACGCTGCAAACCGTTGCGTCACCAAGTGCCACGAACAGCTCCAGGTTGCCTCCATTTTCCGGAAACACCGTTCCCACGGGCGGGGCGGTACGGGCTGCCGTGGAAACGCACCAATCCCGCACGACACGTCAAGTTCGGGTCACGGTCGTACCCGCTGGCGCCAAACTACAGATCGATGGCGTCGAAGTCGCATGGTTCGGGGTCCTTCAGCCGCTTGGAGTCGGTGTGCACACCCTGGTGGGTCTGATGCCTGGCGAGAACCCGTGCTGCTCTCCCGCCACAGCGACGCTCAACGTTTCCGCACCGCCGCTCGAGGAGCCTGACCAGATTCAGCCGTTCACCCTGGCACTTGGTTTCAAGGACGCGCAAATGTCGCTCTCGGGAGGCCCCCCCGATGCGCGGGTGAGCTGCGATAACGGCCTCGTGTTCGGCGCGGGGGCAAGCGGTACGGTCAAAATGGCCGACATTCAGCGCCGGACGATGTGCGTCTTTACGCCGGGTAACAAACATCAGTCCGTGACGTTGAGTGCGGGTGTCCCGGCATCGGTTCCCTGGCCCGGTTGAAGTGCCGTCCGATGGCTTCAGATCGCGTGTAGGCGCGAGGCTCGAAGTGCGTTACTTTTTAGCGCTTGTTGCCGCGCACCGTAGCCTTCGCTCTCGTGCTCTTGTCGAGTGTCTCTTCGCTCGCCAACGCAGACGCGCGTTCCGACTTTGAAATGGGCCGAAACCTGTTCAGCGACGGGCAGTATGAACGGGCAAGCGAGGTGTTCGCCAAGCTGATGGCCGAGCCGTTCGACTCCGCGGCGCCCGACGCGAAGAAGCGCCACGAGGTTTCGCTAGCCGCGAGGCCGTTGTGGGCTGCGACACTGGTGGCGCTTGGCCGCGTCAGCGAGGCCGAGGACGTGCTCCTTGCGCAACTGAGGGATGACCCGTTCTACGAGCCGCCGGCGGGGCAGTTGCCGGAGCCCGTGATGCAGCGTTTCATCGCAGTGGCTTCGCAGCACGCCGCAGAACTCGATGCCCTTCGGAAAAAGATTTTGGGCGAACGGCAGGAACTGGTGGCGCGGGACCAACGCGACCGGGAGCAGCAGCGAATCGCTGAAGTCGCGCGGAGTCGGCCCGCTGGGGTGGCCCACACGCGGCGCTCTCGATACACCGCCCTCGCACCGTTTGGCGTTGGCCAGTTTCAGAATGGCGCCAACGGTCTCGGGGTTTTTTTTGCGACGAGCGAGGCGGTGGGCGTCGCGGCATCGCTTGCGACCTTGTTGAGTGCGCAGCACTTTGGAGCGGCGGATTGCCGTATCGACGACTGTGTCGCGGCGCGTCGCGGGTTCGAGACCTCGCGAACCGCAAACTGGCTTTCGGTTGGACTCACGACGGCATTGGTCATCGCTGGGGTGATTGAAGCTCAGGTGACGCTCGTATCTGAGGAGCCGGCCACCCTTGGCCGCGCAGCTGCATTCAAGTCTCGCGTGGAGCCGCTACTGAACGTCGGTGGCGGCTCGGCGACCGTGGGTGTTTCCATCGGGTTTTGAGCGCGTCATTCTTTGCGGAACGCCCCGATCCAAAAGCCCGCAAGGTTTGCGAACGGTGAATCGCAGAGGCGCCACTCCGCCGACCGCAGCAGGGCTCCGAGCACTGGCCAGTGGAGCGACGAAGCGGTTGGCGTCACGATGCGGACCCCGCGGCGATCGATGAGCCGCACTCCAGGAGGAAACAGAGCGCCGGCCTCCAGAGGCCGATCGAATCTCGTATAGACGGCCGCCTCGGTGGTGGTGTCGCCCACTTTACCCGCTGGGCCCCAGCGCTTCGCGAGTGCTCGGAGGCTCAGCGGATTGTAAAACTCTGCCACCAGCGTGCCGCCGCGGCGGGTGACGCGCGTCATCTCTGCTAAGGCGCAACGAATGTCGGCGACATGTGCCAGAACCTTGAAAGAACAGGTGACGTCAAAGCTCTCATCGTCGTAGGGCAGCAAGGTCGCGCTCGCTTCCGCGACCTTGAGTCCACGGGTGCGTGCCGCCGCAAGCATGCCTGGTGAGAGGTCGACACCCTCGGCGTGCCGCGCAAACGAAGCGATGCGCTCGAGGAGCAATCCGGTGCCGCAGCCAACTTCGAGCACGTCGACACCGCTTGCAAAACGCTGCAGAAAGTCGATTTCGAGGTCGTCTATCAGGTCGTGATATCCCCCTTTGACTCGGCCCCCTCGGGCACTGTCGTAGCGCTCTGCGAATTCGTCGTAGTAGCGCCGCGTTGCCGCCAGATCTCCAGAGTGCTTTAGTGAGGACACGGCCCGCGAGGCTACCACCGACCCATGAAGCCTGGCGACCATCCCGAATTCTTCCGTTTGCCCCCGCCGGATGGACGCTCTCGGGAGAGCACCATTCGGGTGGATAGGCATGGGGGTTGGTTTCACGATGGGGCGCCGGTCGAACACCGGGGCTTGGCGGCCGCGCTGCCAACATGGGTCGCTCGCCATCCAGACGACGCTCGTTGGATCCTCTCGAATGGTTACGACTGGTGTTACTTCGAAGTCGAGGCGACGCCCTTTTTCGTCGTCCGGTTCGAGGTGCGGGATGGCACCGCGTGGCTCTGGCTTTCGGATGGCAGCGAAAGCGCTCTTGCTCCAGAATCGTTGTGCATCGACGACGACGAGGTGCTGCGTTGCACGGTTAAGGCTGGCGCTTTTGAAGCGCGTTTCAGCCGGCATGCACAGCTTGGGGTCGCACCCTGGTTGCGCGACACGCAGCCGCTGAGCGTCGAACTCGGTGGGGTCTGTTATCCGATTCGATGATGACGGCACAGAGGGGGAAAAGTGCCCGTCTCGAGGTCACGGAGGCCTTGGCTCTCGCGTGAACTTCGAGCCGGAGTGGTTTTACCCGGTGCCATTCGCACCCCGTCAGGCCCAGTTGGATCCAACATCGGAGCTCACTTGCACGAGAGGACGGCGCCGGCCGCGATCCAGTCGCTTATCAACTGCAAGTGGGCTTGGGAGGCTTGGCCGTCGCTTGCGAGGCGATTCGAATCCGGACCTGTGGCGCCCGGCATCGGAAGCCCCGCAATGGCACCCGCGCGCAGACGCTCCAGTTCCTCCGTCAACTGGGGCACACGTTGCTCGTCTGCGAAGTTGCGCCCGTTGATCAGCAATTTGTAAATCAGGTAACTGTTTCCCGGATTCGATGGATCGATGAGCGGCATCGCTCGCCCAAAGCGCGAGCCGCTTAAATCGGCCAACGTTGCCGCTTCACCGGTTTGCGAAAGGTGGGAGGTCGCACCGATGGCGGTGGCGGCGATCGCTCCGGGTGAGGATAGGTCGAGACCGAGCGGGGCTGCGGCTGCGAACGCGGGGTTTTCGTCAAACCCTTGCGAATGGCAAGGCGCGAAACCACAACCCCGAAAGATCGCTGGTTTTTCGCCGATAAGCTCACCATCGTCGGCGCAGGTGGCCCCGTCGAGGCAACCGCAAGGCTGTTTGCACGTTGTTCCCACCGTGGCGCAGGCCGCGCCGCAACTCACTTCGCAAGCTTTGGGATCTGCAACGTTCACGCAGTCGGTCTTGCAGCTCGCCTTGCAGGTTTTCTGCGTCGTTGAGCAAGCTTTGGCGCAGGTCTGGGCGTTGCAGTACCGTTCGGCCGAGAGGGGTAGTTCATCGGCTGCGCTCTTGGAATCGGCCTTCGTCCTGAAGTCAAAGCTGAAGCTGCGAGCCAGCGGGGCGCCATCGAACGCGAGGAACCCCGGCTCGTCGACCGAAGCGGAGGAAAACACGGTCAGGCGATACTGGGTGGCGGGCTTGAGCCGGCCCCCCACGGGTTGCCGGAACGTGACCGAGCGACGCACGGGATTGTACTCGGGCTGAATGAATGGCTGTCCGGGGTCTACGCACTCGGCCAGCGAGGTGACTTCAACTGCGCCCGAGCGAAGGCAGATGGCCTGCCGATTGACCGTACGCGGCCATAGGAAGCGGTCGAAGAACAGCTCGAACGAAGACGACGTTTCGATGTTCTCGGTCAGCGCCCCGTCGGAAAGCGCGCTCCGGGTGGGCACGCCTGAAGCATAGCCGTTCGACGCGAGGACCTGCCCGACTTGAAGCAGGGGGCGATCGAACGAGCGCGAGCGCGCGTTATCCGGGGGACTTTGTAGGTCGCAGGCGGCGAGGGCCGAGGCGAGGGCGAGACTTGCCAAACCTACCGATGCTCGGTGGAGCGATAGCCTTAAAGCCCGAAAGCATGGCTCCGTGCCGCTGCCGCTCCCGTGGATGCCGCTGCCGCTCCCGTGGATGCCGCTGCCGCTCCCGTGGATGCCGCTGCCGCTCCCGTGGATGCCGCTGCCGAGCCAGTGAACGAGCGCTCTCAGGAATCCGAGTAAATGTTCAGCTGCTCGGTGACGGTATCTTCGTTGATCCCCTCGCGAAGGTATTCGCGCAGGCAATCGGCAAGGGTTATCAACATTGAGTCGACGCCCTCTTCTTCGATCAAACGCGCGAGCAGCTTGCGAGATTCGCGGCTGTCGTCTTCGCGCAGGTACCCACGAACTGTATCCAGCGTCACATCGCCCTGGAAATCCAGTTGAAGGTTCTCGAGCAGGTAACGGATGAGCTCTTTCATGCTGTTGAACCTTCCAAAAGGGATGATCGGGAGGAAGGCTATAGCCCCCCCGGTTGCGTGTGGGCAAGCAGAATTCCGCGCGGGGCACGTCTGAGTCGATTTTCGCCCTTTTCTGCATCATCTGCAGGGCCCCAACTGGAAATCGTTCTCGGTGTGGCAGACGAGGCACGGACGGGGATTTCGTTGAAAGGCGTTGCGGCACTCCCCCACGAAAGTCGGCGGATGGGGGTTTACTCCACTGCCACCACGGACGCCCTTGGTCGCATGGCACGTCGCGCAATCGCGTTCGCTGTGGCAGGACACGCAGGCATTGATGTTGCGTTCGGCCTCCCACGAATGATGCATCGCGCTTCGCGGTGCCTGAGTCCATATTTCGGGGGAAGGGTGAAAACGCCTTCCGGCCATTCGATTGTCGCTGGCGCTATCGCGCGCCACGCCGACGCGGCGGTGGCAATCGGCGCAAAAACTGGTCTGTTGGTGGCAGCTCGTGCAGCGCGGGTTGTCCTGCCGGGCGGCTTGGGCGTGCATCGATATCCAGTCGTTTGGGTGCACGTCACGGGGACGCACCTTCCCGTCGTGACAGTCGGCGCAAAAGCTGCTGGCGTGGCAGCTTCCGCATAGTTCGCTGTTCGCACCGGCCACGCCCTTGTGACGTTCCAGCCAATCGGGCGTGTGGGCTGCACCGTGCAGCCACGCGGGCGGCTTGAGCTCGCCGGTCGAGAACGTTGTGAGCATGCGGCCGCTGGGTTCGGTGAGATGGCAGTTCGTGCAAGCACCGCGCGCCTCGCCTTGCGATGGGCCGCTCTTCGCGTGGCATTGGAAGCAGCCCGCCATCCGTGGGAGTTGTTCGCGCGTCGCGAGCTCGAGCTGTTCAATCGCCCCGTGGCATTGCGCACACTGGATGTTCCTGCCGATATGGGCCGCGTGATTCATGCGCAGGTTGGGCTCCGGCAACACGAGCTTTGCTACCTTGCCCTTTTCGCCGGCCTTATCCCCGAGATGGCAGAACGTGCAGCGGCCGGTCGGCTCACCGGTCGTGGTCACATTGGCCAAGTTTGAGTGGTCGGCTTCGTGGCAGTTGTCGCACGTTTTCGCAGGGTTCGGTAAGAGCGAGTCACTCGAGCGTTTCGAGGCGTACGCGGCGGAGTGGCAGACCTTGCACGGCTGCTGGAGCTCTTGCACGTGCTTCTTGTGGTTGAACCGGATCGTCAGCTGCTGCGGCGGGAAGATGCGATCGCTTGGGAGTGGGCTCGCGCTCGTGCCAGGGGGCATCCATTCGAGGGGCACCATCGTTCCGCCGTGCAGGGCTTGAAGCCCGTGCGAATGGTCGTCTTCTCCGGTGTCCGCCGGCACGACGTTGAGCGGGGCGGCTTCGCTCGACGGGGCCGCTGTGGCAGCCGTCGCTGCGGGGGAGGGGATTTGCGCCGAAGCATAACCGCCTGAGACGGCGGCGAATAGCAGTGCCGCGACGCCCATCACGGTGACCCATCGAGAGCCCGAGCCCTGCGTTTTCATGTGCTTCGCCTTCATGGCGCCACCTTCATCGTGATGAGGGCGAGGACCCGAAATCGTTGACCTACGAGCCGATTCATCTCGTGCTCCCATTCGACGCGAAGCTTTCCGAACTGGAGTGGCTGAACCTCGGGCGCGATCACGTACCCGAACGAGGTCGCGTCACGATCCGGGCGCAAAGGGTCGTGCCAGTCGTAAGCGGAAACCCGTCCTCCGAGCCAGAAAATCCCTGGTACGAGCGCTTGTTGTGCGCTCACCGTCGCGCCCATCCGGCGGCCCCGGTTCGTCGCGTCCTCGCCAAAACCGGTCTGCAGCATCGCGCGAACATCGGCTTTGCCGGTGAGCCAAGCGTACATTGCGTTCGCGTTCCCGACGAGGTCGGCTGAGGCATGCGCTACGCGATTTTCTTCGGCGCGAGTGAACGTATAAAGGCTGTTGTTCGGGTTCGTGTACCAGCTGGTCGAGTCGACGCCGTAGCGCGTGCAGAGCGCAAGTTGCTCCGGGCTTTGGTAGCCACCGGCGCTGCATTGAGCCTGCGCCCAAGAAGCGGGGTCGCCTTCCGTCAGCCACACTTTCGTGCCCGCATTGGCGCTCAACTGGAGCTTGTCGGTCGGGCGTGCTGCCACTCGTGCAGACAGGGAAGCGGCAGGGTTTCGACTGAACCAATTGAAGATGGAGTCGGCGTCGAAGACGGGCAGCACGTAATCCGCGTCGATGCCGACCGTGGTGCGTTTGTTGATGTGAACGTCCACGCTAGCGAATGCCCTGGAAACCGCCGCCACGTACAGATCGTACACGACTCCGCCACGCAGAACGCCCGCGTCGGCTAGCGATGCACTCAGTGAGTAGCCGATGCGGTCCGATGAAACGCGCAGCCCCTGGACCGTCTCGAAGCCTCCTGAGTTCGGTGTTCCAGCGTTTGGGAACGCAAACGCACCCGTGAAGGCTGTGCCGGAATTGTAGACGCGGCGATAGTCGATCCGGCTTTTAATCCAGTTCAGCCCGCTCGACTCAAAGCCGATGCCGAACGCTGGCGCAAGTGCCGCAGGTTGGTAGGACGGATAGCGTTGTGCGTCGGCCGTCAACGCGGCATCGCGCGCTCCACGCCACACTCCCTGCGATTCGAAGCGCGCGCTCGAGAGGGGAAGACCGCCTCGCTGTTCGAATCCGCTGAAGGCTTCCACAGCGAAGTAATACGGCGTCGTCAGTCGTGCCATCGCACCGTCGAAAGACCACCAGCCGAGCACATTGGTCGTGTACTGGCGGCCGACTTTGAAATCGACCGCGCCACCCAGCAAATTTCGGCCTTCGACGTATCCATACATCATGTCGACCGGCGCCACTTGCAGCCCCGGGACGTAACCCGTCAGGTTCGCAGGATCGTACGTGGTCTCTCCGTCCCGCTTGCCGAAGTCCGCATCGACGCGCATGCGAAGTTGCACCGAGTAGGTCGCTTTGAAGGGCTGGAAGTCCCCACCTTGCAGGTTGTAAGACGCCACGCCGAGTGTGCTCGTGAGCCTTCGCCGACCGAGAACGACGTCTCCCCATGGACTCACGACATCGTAGCCTTGCGAAGTGACGTCTCCGGTGACCTCCCAGTCGGCCGCCCTCGCCACGTCGGACAGCGTCGTCCACGCCAGCGCGCAACCTCCGGCTAAGACCGACAGCTTCATCCGGCTGTGACTATACCGACTTTGAACGCTCGTGGTTGCAGTTCCCGGCATCTGCCGCGACGCTGACACGCGGGCCCCATTCGCGCTGCCATCGACCATGCATGAAGACGCGACGCCTCAGTTTTTGTCGACCCCACCATCGTCTCGCATGCGAAACTGGTAACTGTCGGCAAGCCCGGAGCGAAACGCCGCGTGAAGTGTCTCGGGAACCCGCCAGCCCAGTCGAACGAAGCCTTCGGCGACCTTGTTCTTGATCCGTACCGATTCTTCGTCTCCGAGCAGCGTGACGAGGGCGGGGATGGCGGCAACGTCCGCTTGGTCGAACAGCGTGTGGACTGCGTGAAACCGCACGGTCTCGTTGACATCGCCGAGGTAGCGCTCGACGGCGCACCTGGACGCTGCGCCTCGCAACACTTCGGCCGCCGAGAGCAAGTTGACCTTCGGCTCGACGTTCCGGGTGTATTCCGTGTCATGCGAAGCCAGCAATTCCAGCAACTCGAGCTCGTATTCCGAGTCGCTCTCGAGCGCGCTGAAAACCTTCACGGCCCACGTTAGATTCTCTGCGTTTTTGCAGTAGTTGCGAGTGTACTGAAGGACCGCCATGCGAAGCTTGGACTGGTCCTCTGGTTCGTGGGCCGCATTCTGTCCCTGCCCGATGGCGACGATGCCGTCGTAGGCGAGCTGTTTTTCATCTTCGTCGGTGATCGACGGATCCACCTTGATGCTGAACCGCTTCAACAGGCCTTCGGCAGCTTCCGCTGTCCCGATGGTGACCAGTTTCCGCAAGGCGTCATCGCGATCGTATTGCTGGGCACGCTTGTCGGTGGCGTTTCGGATCAGCGAGTCAAGCTTGCGATCCGTCTTGGCGCCCGGCGTTTCCTGCCTTGCGCCACCTTTAAGGAAATCAAACAACTTCACGGCGACCCAACTCTAACCACGCATCATCGCAAGGCAACCCGAGGTGGTATCCGCGTGAAGCCAGCGCTCGAGGGTCCGTGACCCTTGCGGGCACGTTCGCCGTCCTTCGCGTGTCAATCCGAGACCTTGATTTCCGTCGGCAACTGAATGCCTGCAAAGATTGAAACCATCGGATTGAAGTGGAAATTGCGGTCGTTTGAGTCGATCGCATCATCCGCCGTTCCCTTCGCACCCGAGACGTCGAAGCCCGACGTGTTCCAGGCCAAGGGAGTGCCCCGAAACTCTGCTCCGAATGAAACATAGTTCGTCGGGTAGAAGTTGAATCCCAAACCAAACGTGGCCGTTGCAGCGACTCGGCCGGCGGTGGTGAATGGATCACCGTTCGTCGCCGAGGGTGCGCAAGTCCCCTTGGTGCAGTCCACGCGCTCGCTCAGTCCGACAATCGCCGGGCCGATGAACAAGCTGATGTCGGCGTCCATGAACGCCGCACCAAAGACCGAGAATTTTCCACGGAAAGGAACGAACGTCGCTTGGGGCGCGATCATCCAGACAATGCTGCCAAGCTGCTTGTTCCCGAGGCATTCCGCCCCCCGGCAGAGGCTGACCGCGGTTCGCTTGCAGGCGAGGGTTTCGGGGTTTTGAGCACAATTGCGGCCGTCGACGGCCTTCGTCTGC